>NZ_JBQSYV010000027.1:0-42051 GCF_052379685.1 Halomonas sp. 111 | reverse complement strand
TACATAGGTAGGCGGCACCACGTTGTTCAGTACATTGGTCGTGACCTGGGCAAAGGCGATAAACAGCAGAGTGGTCATTAGTAGCGGCGTGTTATCCACGGCATTGGCAAACACCTGAATGGGGTCTGCGGTGCCCGTAGCTTCCGACACCATATAGCCGATCAGGCCCATAAACAGCGTACAGGGTAGAATCGACATGGCGTAAATGGTGGTAAGCAGGCTCTGGGCCGTGCCTTTTTTATGCTCACGCGAGTAGTCGCTGACGTTAAGCATCATGGTGCTGTAGATGCCTAAAAAGAGTATGGTGGCGCCCCAGAATGGCATGCCCCAAGAGCCTTCCATGGTGAACAGGCTGGCGGATAATTCATCGCCATAGCGCTGCACCGTGGCGTAAAACATGTACATCAGCGAGGCCAAAATAAACGCGCTGCCGATATTTTCCAGCCACTTGATACCTTGAAAGCCCATCACCGAAAGGCCGATTTGCAGGAATTGGAAGGTAATAAAGTAAAACACCAGGTTATCAAAGCCGAACAGGGTTGCTGACACCATGTTGAGTGCGCCTGCGCCAATCCAGCTTTGAAAGCCGTACCACACCACGGCAGGCAACGCGCGAACCAGGCCGGGAATACGCGTACCGGTAAACCCAAATGCGCTGCGCGCCTGCACCATAAACGGAATGCCGTATTTGTAGCCCGCTGCACCGTTAATCGCCAGCGCAATGCCGATGACAAAGCACCCGATGGCGATGGCAAGCGTTGCCTGTAGCAGGTTTAACGTACCGACAACGCTTGAGCCCATGGCAAAGGTGCCGATGGAAACGCACCCACCAAACCAGGCCAGAAAGTAGGAGCCTTGCCCCATAATTCGGGTACCCTGGGGGGCTAGGCTTTCCTCCCCTAGGGCTTTGGTGCGTGCTGTAGAAGGTTCTTCTGACGCAAGAGCAGCATTTGAAATGCTCATGATGTCGTCCTCGCAAGATTATGAGTATTGTTGGTTTCTCAGGTTGTAGCCTGAAAGATGCTTGCGGCATGGCGTACTACTGGACGTTCTGGTTCTTTTACGAATGCACTGATTAACGAATTTCTGACCTTCTGATGAGCGTGCTATTTAAGCGGCAATGGAAGGTTTGATAGGGCGGCAAACTTACCGGTAAAGGGTTTGGGGCGTGGGTAAGCAAGGTCGCCATGTTTGCTGGTATGCAGTCCCAAGCCGACCAGGGATTCTGCAAGCTTCAAGGCTGCGCTTACACCTTCAACGACGGGAATACCCACTTCGTGGCTAATCTGTTGGGTGAGGTTCGCCATACCACCACAGCCCAGCACGATGGCGCCGATATCATCTTCGTCCCTGGCGCGGCAGCACTCCTCGACAATTCGGGTAAACGCCGCATCGGGGTGGTGCTCAAGGTCTAGTACCGGAATTTCAGCGGCTCGAATGCGTCGGCAGTGGTGGCGAAAGCCGTACTGCTCAAGCAGGTGCTCGGCAATAATGCCGGTACGCCCCAGGGTGGTAACAATGGAGAAGCGCGTGCTGATTAGCGTGGCTAAATGGAAGGCTGCCTCAGCAATGCCAATCACCGGGGCACGGGTTACTTCACGCGCGGCAAGCAGACCAGGGTCGCCAAAGCAGGCCACAATATAGGCATCAATACCGCCTTGTTGCTCACCTTTAAGTACTTCTTCGGCCACGCCTACCGCGCTTACCACTTCATCAAAATGGCTCTCAATGGAAACCGGACCTGATTCAGGTTGAGACGCGCTTATGCGGGTCCCCGGAGAAGCGTAAAGCTCAGCAGCCTGCCCAATGGCTTGGGTCATGGATGCCGTCGTATTGGGGTTAATAATATGTATGTGCACAGCACGCGATCCTGTAGGTAAACGATCCGATGTATCTTGTATACAAAAATAGGGGGCTTTATCGCCAAGAGCAAGGCCTTTACTCTCATTAAAAAGGCTAATAGATTCGTCTACACGCTCAGGTTTGGCGCTTTTTAAGTTATAAGAGATACGATGGGTTGATCAGCCATTCCTGGGAATATTGCCGTGGGCTATTAATATGTTTATTTTGTATACAATAATGGTCAATTAATTGAATTTATACGCTTGGTGATAACCGAAGGGCCCGCTGATGACGCTAACCACTGACCTCTGCTATCCGCGTGACTTAAAAGGCTATGGGCGTACACCGCCGCATGCCAACTGGCCAGGCAAGGCCAAAATCGCCGTACAGTTTGTCCTCAACTATGAAGAGGGTGGGGAGAACTGCGTGCTGCACGGAGATAATGGCTCTGAGCAGTTTTTATCCGAGATCATCGGCGCAGCCAGTTACGCTGACCGCCACTTGAGCATGGAGTCGATCTACGAGTACGGCTCTCGGGCAGGCGTGTGGCGTATTCTTCGCGAATTTGAGCGGCGGGGGCTGCCTTTAACGGTATTTGGTGTGGCGATGGCGCTAGAGCGAAACCCTGATGTCGCCCAGGCATTCAAGGAGTTGGGGCATGAGGTCGCGTGTCACGGCTACCGCTGGATTCACTACCAAGAAGTAGCCGAACACATTGAGCGTGAACACCTGCAAAAAGCCGTGGAGATATTTCAGCGCTTATACGGGGAGAAGCCAGCGGGGTGGTACACCGGGCGCGATAGCCCCAACACCCGTAAGCTGATTATGGATGAAGGCGGTTTTCTTTACGATAGTGACTATTACGGCGACGATCTGCCCTTTTGGACGACCGTTACCGACAGCCAGGGGAGTGATCACGCTCATCTGATTGTGCCCTATACGCTGGACACCAACGATATGCGCTTTGCTGCGCCGCAGGGCTTCAATACGGCGGATCACTTCTTTACGTATCTGCGCGATGCCTTTGATGTGCTGTATGAAGAGGGGGAAGAAGCGCCCAAGATGCTCTCTATCGGCATGCACTGCCGCTTGCTGGGACGCCCGGGACGTTTCCGCGCCCTACAGCGCTTTTTAGACTATATAGAGACCCATGATCGCGTATGGGTCGCTCGACGCGTCGATATCGCCCGCCACTGGGCGAAACACCATCCGCCCGTTACCTCATAAAAGGCCATTCAATGAACAATCCGGTTTACTATGCCCCTCAAGGCGGGCATCCACCGCAAACCCAAATAACGGCGGATCGGGCCGTTTTTACTGAAGCCTACGCGCTAATCCCGAAAGGCGTCATGCGCGATATCGTCACCAGTAACCTGCCGTTTTGGCAGGGTACCCGCGCTTGGGTGCTGGCGCGACCGCTCTCCGGCTTCGCCGAGACCTTCTCCCAGTACATCATGGAAGTGCAGCCCGGCGGCGGAAGCGACAAGCCTGAGCCTGAGGAGGATGCCGAAGGTGTGCTGTTCGTGGTCGAGGGCGAGCTGTCGCTGAGTCTGGACGGCGTGCGCCACGCCATGGCCCCGGGCGGCTATGCGTTTATTCCGCCGGGGGTGGAGTGGCGAGTGCGCAATGAATCCCGCGAAGCCGTTCGCTTTCACTGGATTCGCAAGGCCTTCGAGTACGTGGACGGCCTTGATGTACCGGAAGCCTTCGTCACCAACGAGCAGGCGATCACGCCCAGCGAGATGCCCTGCACGGAAGGGCGCTGGTCGACCACCCGTTTTGTTGACCCTAACGATGTGCGCCATGACATGCACGTCACCATCGTCAACTTCCAGCCCGGCGGCGTGATTCCGTTTGATGAAACCCACGTCATGGAGCACGGCCTTTACGTGCTGGAAGGCAAGGCGGTGTATCACCTGAACCAGCAGTGGGTGGAAGTGGAAGCGGGGGATTTCATGTGGTTGCGCGCTTTCTGTCCTCAGGCTTGCTATGCCGGCGGTCCGGGGCCGTTTCGCTACCTGCTTTACAAGGACGTCAATCGCCACGCAAAGCTCAAGCTCTTTCGCTGAAATGAAGTTTTCGTTGAAATGAAGAAAGCCATGAGGAGGCCAACATGCTGACACTCACCGCCGAGCCGTTGACGCGTGAGGCCTTCGTGCCTTTTGGCGAGGTCATCGACGCGCGCGAGTCACCCTCGTTTGCCATTAACGCCGGGCGTACCCAGCGCCATCACGACCTAGCGAAGGTGCAAACCCTGGGTGAAAACGCCCATACGCTGATCAATCTGTTTGTGAGTCAGCCCGTTTCCTTACCGCTTGAATTAACCTTTTTAGAGCGCCATCCACTGGGCAGCCAGGCATTTATGCCGCTGCATCAGGAACGCTTTATTGTGGTGGTCGCACCGCCAGGCGAGACGATTGATCCAAAGACAGTGCGTGCGTTTGTTACCGACGGCCGTCAGGGCGTTAACTACCGAGCAGGCACTTGGCATGCGATACAGTCGGTGCTTGAGCGTGAAGGCGAGTTCTTAGTGGTGGATCGCGGCGGCGAAGGTAATAACTGCGAAGAGTATTCGCTCGAAATTACGGTCGATTTACGCGAATAACTTGTGCACACGCCTTACGGTTGTCATCCTGGTGGTCTTATACTGATAGGCTAATGACAAACCCCGTGATTGTTTAGGAAAACTATGAACGCACAGACACATATCCCGCTTCGCCGTACCAAAATTGTTGCCACCCTGGGGCCCGCCAGTGACCGTGAGGGCGTTTTGGAGGCAATGCTGAAAGCGGGGGTAGATGTCGTACGTTTGAACTTCTCCCACGGCACGCCCGATGATCATCGTCAGCGTCTTTTACGGGTGCGCGAAATTGCTGCCAAGCTGGGGCGCAGTGTGGCAGCACTGGGGGACCTCCAGGGCCCCAAGATTCGCATTGCCCGCTTTAAAGAGGGCATGGTGACCCTGAAAGAGGGGCAGCCGTTTGTGCTGGATATGGCGATGGACAGTGATGCAGGCGACGTTCATCAAGTGGGCTGCGACTACAAAACCCTTGCTCAGGATGTGGGCGCTGGCGACCGCCTGTTGCTGGATGACGGCCGTGTGGTGCTGGACGTTACCCGCGTAGAAGGCCAGCAGGTTCATACCCACGTGGTAGTGGGGGGCAAACTCTCCAATCATAAAGGCATCAACAAACAGGGCGGTGGGCTTTCTGCCCCGGCGCTAACGGATAAAGATAAACAGGATTTAAAAACCGCCGTTGAGATTGGCGTTGATTACCTAGCGATTTCTTTCCCGCGCCATGCCGAAGACATGCTGGAAGCGCGCCGTCTGCTGGGTGAAGAGGGCAAGGAGATTGGCCTAGTGGCCAAGGTTGAGCGTGCCGAGGCTGTGGCCGATGAGGCAACGCTTGACGGCATTATCGAAGCCTCTGAAGCGGTGATGGTGGCCCGAGGCGACCTGGGGGTTGAGATTGGCGACGCCAAACTGGTGGGCGTGCAAAAGCGCATGATCAAACGCGCCCGCTCGCTCAACCGTGCGGTGATTACCGCCACTCAAATGATGGAAAGCATGATCTCGGCGCCGCTGCCTACCCGCGCTGAAGTGTTTGATGTGGCCAATGCCGTGCTGGATAGCAGTGACGCCGTGATGCTTTCAGCGGAAACTGCCGCAGGCGACTATCCGGTGGAAACCGTGGAAGCCATGGCGCGTGTCTGTTTGGGCGCTGAGCGTGAAAAGGTGGCACAAGAGTCGGGCCACCGGATTCATGAAGGCTTTACTCGCCCCGATGAAACCATTGCCCTTTCTGCGATGTACGCCGCCAACCATATGACCGGTGTGGCCGCGATTGCCTGCATGACCGCCTCCGGCTATACCCCCTTGATTGCCTCGCGCATCCGTTCTGGTTTGCCGATTGTCGGCCTTGCCCATAACCCCATCGCCCAACGGCGTATGGCGCTATATCGTGGCGTCGTGTCGCTACCGTTTGATACCTCAGAAATGAGTGCGACCGAGCTTAATCGTCGTGCGCTGGAACTGCTGGTGCAACATAAGCTTGCCGAGCCGGGGGATCATGTCATCCTGACACGGGGTGATCACATGAATGCTCATGGCGGTACCAATACGATGAAAGTCATGACGATTGACCAGCCTACCGATTAAAGGACCTGCCTCCATGAACCCGACTCGTCGTCTTATGCTAAAAGCTGCGTTAGGTTTGCCTTTGGTCGCGCTGCTTCCCGGTACGGTTTGGGGCGCGCTCGCCTGGGCCGAGGGCGCTGACCCAGAGAGCGATTTACTGTCCTTGGCTATTCATAATGACGGAGGCCCACACCGGCTGGAAGTGGAAGTGGCTAAAAGCGCGGCGCAGCGTCAGCGAGGGTTGATGGAGCGTGAATCGCTGCCTGAAAACCGCGGCATGCTGTTCCGTTTTGAGAGCGAGCAGCCTGCTGGCAACACTTTTTGGATGTACCGCACGCGCATTGTGCTGGATATCGCGTTTATCGATCAGGAGGGGCGTATCGTAGCAATTAACACCATGCCTCCCTGTGAGTCCAGTGTTCCGGCCAATTGTCCCTCCTATCCGGCAGGTGCTGCATTTTGGGCGGCCCTTGAGGTCAATGGCGGCTACTTCGCTGAACGCGGCATTAAAGTGGGCGACTGTATTTCGATTCCGGATCAAGCTGGCTTCTGCAAGCCCATCGATCAGTAGGTCTCTTCAAGGCGCGACGGCGCTTGTATCGCCATAAGAATCGGTAAAAAGGAACCACACCACGCTTAGGGCGTGGGTGGTTCTGGTCGTTGCCGGCGTGTAGGTAGCGAACCTCAGGGAGCCTCTGTGCGGGCTTTAGCGCCCAGGGGCATTTGGCTACCCCTGCCTATTGAGCTATACCTTATTAAGCCACCAACCCCTTGACGGGCCAGGCAGGTTTTCGGGAAGTTTGGTTGCTTATCTCATACCCCCTATGCAAAAGAGGCATAGCAATTAACGGTGACTAAACGTTACGCAGCGTTAGAGTCGTGTTTCAATAGGCGCCGCTCGTATCCTTGAAGCCACGTATTGGCTTCGCTAATTAGCGGTTTTTTCGCTAAAGTAGTTAAGGTCGGCACTTCAGGATGTCGAACTATAACAGTTTGTCTTGAAAACGTTTTGGACGAAAAATCACCCGAGGGAACAGATCATCGGTGGTTCCAAAACGCATAACGCTCACAACATCAAGATAGAGGTGTATCCATGAATCGCCATGTGTTTTCTACCGCCACTTTTTCTGGCGCGTTGATCGCAGCAGCTACGTTTGCTGCCCCCGCTGTTGCTCAAGAGCGCTATATTACAATCGGCACAGGCGGCCAGACCGGTGTTTACTACGTCGTAGGCCAGTCGGTCTGCCGTATGGTTAACCGTGGCAGCGAAGAGCACAGTATTCGCTGTAATGCGCCTTCTACAGGCGGCTCTGTTGCCAACGTGAATGGCATGAAAAGCGGTGAGTTGGATATGGGCGTTGTCCAGTCTGACGTTCAATACCGTGCTTACAACGGCGAAGCCAACTTTGAAGAAGAAGGCCCCTGGGGTGACATGCGTGCGGTATTCACCATGCATGGTGAACCTCTTACCGTTGTCGCGCGTGCGGATGCGGGTATCGACAATATCAGCGACTTCCCGGGTAAGCGCGTTAACATCGGTAACCCAGGCTCTGGCCAGCGCAACACCATGGATGTCGTCATGGAAGCGTTTGGTTGGGACGAAGATACGTTCGCGCTGGCATCTCAGTTGGATGCGGCGGAACAGGCTTCAGCTCTGTCTGATAACAACATCGATGCGATGGTCTATGTGGTAGGCCACCCGAATGGCTCCATCCAGGAAGCCACCACCACGATTGATGCGAACCTGGTATCGGTCACTGGTGATGAAATCGATACGCTGATCGAAGAGTATCCTTACTACACGCGTTCTGTGATCCCCGGTGGTCTGTACCGTGGTAACGACGAAGACGTTGAAACCTTCGGTGTAGCAGCCACTTTCGTTTCATCGACTGACGTGGATGAAGAGGTTATTTACGAAACGGTTAAAGCGGTATTCGATAACTTTGATCGCTTCAAGCGCCTGCACCCGGCGTTCGAAAACCTTAACGAAGAAGACATGATTTCTGACGGTCTAACTGCACCGCTGCACGATGGCGCTGCACGTTACTACCGCGAGCGTGGCTGGATCGAATAAGATCCTAGTGTGACGCTATTAGCCAGGATCAATAGTGATTGCTTTTGAAGTTTAAGCGCGGGCACCTCGGGTGTCCGCGCTTCTTGTTGAAAGCGCTGATTGTCAGCGCTGACCATTAGGCAGGGCAAGCGTATGCGTGATGACAAACAACCCTCTAACGCCACTGAGAGCGACCTGGAGGATATGGTCGCCGCCAGTGACACAGGGGCAAGGAAGCCTCACGGCGTACCCGGTAAGTTGCTGGTAAGTATTGCAGCAGCGTGGTCGCTGTTCCAGCTATGGATTGCATCTCCACTCCCTTATATGATCGGCTTCGGTGTTTTTAGTGCCACTGAAGCACGCTCTATTCACTTGGCGTTTGCGCTGTTTTTGGCCTATATGGCCTATCCTGCGTTAAAGCGCTCACCGCGCGACCGTATTCCGCTACAAGACTGGATGTTTGCAGCGGTAGCGGCCTTTTGCGGTGGGTATCTGTTTCTTTTCTATTCAGAGTTGGCGCAGCGCCCCGGGCGCCCTATCACGCAGGACATCGTGGTGGGCATCGTCGGCATTATCATGCTGCTGGAAGCTACTCGGCGTGCGCTTGGCCCACCCCTGATGGTGGTTGCCGCGATATTTATTGGCTACTCCCTGTTTGGCCCGTACATGCCGGGCATTCTTGCCCACCGAGGCGTCAGCCTGGGAGGGTTGATCAACCACCAGTGGTTGGGTACCCAGGGCGTCTTTGGTATCGCGCTAGGTGTATCTACCAGCTTTGTCTTTCTGTTTGTGTTGTTTGGTGCGTTGCTCGATAAGGCCGGTGCCGGTAACTATTTTATAAAAGTCGCATTCTCGATGTTAGGCCATCTTAAAGGCGGCCCTGCAAAAGCGGCCGTTGTGGCATCAGGCATGACCGGGCTAATTTCCGGCTCCTCGATTGCCAATACGGTAACAACGGGCACCTTCACTATTCCCATGATGAAACGGGTGGGGTTTAGCGCTGAGAAAGCCGGTGCCATTGAAGTCTCCTCATCGGTGAATGGGCAAATCATGCCGCCGGTAATGGGCGCGGCTGCGTTTTTGATGGTTGAGTATGTCGGCATCCCGTACGTGGACGTTATTAAACATGCCTTCCTGCCTGCGATTATTTCCTATATTGCGCTGATTTATATCGTTCACCTGGAAGCCCTTAAAGCCAATATGCAAGGGCTGCCTTCCAATAACCCAGCCCGTCCATTACTCAACAAAATCATAGGATTTTTAACCGGCCTGCTGCTGTTAATGGGGCTGTCGGTGGTGGTCTATTACGGCCTTGGGTGGCTCAAGCCCTTGCTGGGTGAGGCAACGCCGTGGGTCATTTCAATCGGCCTGGCGATTATTTATGTAGGGCTTTTGAAAATCGGGTCTCACTATCCTGAGCTGGAAATGGATGACCCTAACGCCAAGGTTATTAAACTGCCGCAGACACGACCCACCGTAATGGTCGGTTTGCACTATATCTTGCCGGTTGTTGTGCTGGTTTGGTGTTTGATGGTCGAGCGGCTCTCGCCTGGGCTTTCCGCTTTTTGGGCCACGGTGTTCATGATCTTTATTATGGTGACGCAGCGTCCCATTATTGCCGTCTTCCGTGGGCGCAGCAAAATGGCCGCCGATATCAAAGAGGGCTTTTTAGACCTGTGGGACGGCCTGGTGACTGGCGCGCGTAACATGATCGGTATCGGTATCGCGACGGCCACAGCGGGTATCGTGGTGGGTGCGGTGTCGCAAACCGGTGTGGGCCTTGTGCTTGCAGATGTGGTTGAAATCCTGTCAGGCGGTAACCTGATGATGATTTTGTTTTTAACCGCCTTGCTGAGCTTGATTCTAGGCATGGGCTTGCCCACGACCGCTAACTATATTGTGGTTTCGGCCTTGATGGCGCCGGTGATTGTGATGCTGGGTCAGCAAAATGGCCTGATTGTGCCGCTGATCGCTGTCCACCTGTTCGTGTTCTATTTCGGCATTATGGCGGATGTTACGCCGCCCGTGGGGCTGGCCTCTTTTGCGGCTGCTGCTGTGTCCGGAGGGGACCCGATTCGGACAGGCTTCCAGGCGTTCTACTACAGCCTGCGTACGGCAGCGCTTCCGTTTCTGTTTATCTTTAATACGGACCTGCTGCTCATTGATGTTACCCCGATGCAGGGCGTGGTGGTGTTTATTGTGGCCACCGTGGCGATGCTGATTTTCGCCGCAGGCACGCAAGGCTACATGCTGACGCGCAATCGCTGGTATGAGTCGCTGCTGCTGCTATTGGTCGCTTTCACGCTCTTCCGCCCAGGCTTCTGGATGGACAAGATACATGACCCGTATGCGTCAGTGCCGCCTGCCCAGTTTGCTGATGCCCTTGAGCGTGTCGAGGATGGCAGTAACCTGCGGGTACAAATCGCTGGTGAAGATGCTTTTGGCTCGCCAATGACGACCTACGTACTGGTCCCGGTGCCCCGCGGTGAAACGGGCCAGGAACGCCTGGAAAACCTCGGTATGGAACTGTATGTAGACGGTGATCAAACGCTAGTCGATTTCGTCGCCTTCGGCAGCCAGGCCGCCGACCTGGGGTTTGACTTCGACCAGGAGATTATCGAAGTACTGGCCCCTGTAGACCGCTGGACGAAAGAGTGGATGTGGCTACCGGCGTTGGCAATATTTGGTTTTGTTGTGCTCATGCAGCGTCGCCGGCGTAGTAAAAAGTCTGATCATGATGGCGCGGCAGTGGCCTAGGGAGGTTGTCATGTACCAAAAAATATTACTGCCCGTGGACTTGAATGAAGAGGGTTCCTGGAAGAAAGCGTTGCCCACGGCGGTAACGCTTTGCCAGACCTTCGGTGCGTCGTTGCACATTGTCACTGTGCTGCCAGAACTCAAAATGCCGATGGTAGGGGCTTACTTCCCCAAGAATTTTTCTGCAAAAGCGCATGAGGCCATGAAAGAGGCGCAGCATACGTTTATTCAGGACAATATTCCGCAGGATGTTAAAACCCAAAGCATTATTGTCGATGGCTCCCCCTGGGAGGCCATCATTAAGGTGGGTAAAAAGCTGGACGTGGACCTGATCGTGATGGCTTCTCATACTCGGCATAAGTTTGTCGACTATGTACTGGGCCCGAATGCTGAGCATGTTGTTCATCATTCAAAGGTGTCCGTCATGATCGTTCGCTAGGCACTTTTTAAAAGGTGTCAGGCACTATGAAAACTCCGGCTCATATGAGCTGGAGTTTTTTTATAACCCCACGGTAATGTTTAGTAAAATAGTAGTCTTTAAGTGGTTGTGTAGGTGTATCTAACTGTAATTAATATAAAAAGTCGCTTTTTTTCCTGACCTGGGCAAGCAGATCGCGATACTCTACGGGTGTCTGCATCGAAAGTTGAATAGAAAACTATAGAGCAAAGTTATATGAGGATGTCATCGTGAGAACATTATTACTGGGGTGGGTTCTGCTGGTGCTAGGGTCTCCCTTGGCTGGATTTGCCGATGTGTCCACCCCCTTGGAAGCACCAGATGGTGCCGTTTTGCTGGAAGTAAGAGGCAATATTGTAAATGTGAATACCGAAGCGGGTGCCGACTTTGATATTGACATGTTAGAGGGGCTGCCACAGCACGCGTTTGAAACGAGTACGCCCTGGACAAGTGGCGTCAGTCAATATTCAGGCCCGTTGTTACGTGATGTGCTTGAGCACGTAGGTGCCAAGGGTGATGCGATAGAGGTATCGGCCCTTAACGGCTATGTGGCTGAAATACCGATCAAGGATTTTTATGATTACGACGTCATTCTGGCACTTAAACGAAATAACCAGCACATCCCTATTCGCGAGTTTGGGCCTCTTTGGGTGCTTTATCCGTTTGATCAGGACGAGACGCTGTTAAGTGAAAAAGTGCGCTTTAGAGCTGTTTGGCAGGTTAGGCGTATAGATGTTCTTTAACCGAGCCAACGTGCGCTCGCCCCGCCTGCTGCGTTACCCTCGCCGCCTTAAACTGGTGGCCATTATTACCGTGCTGCTGTTTGCATCGGCGTTGGTAGTCGCTGCTCTGGCCTCTTGGCGGCAGGACAACCTCACACAAAGTCTGCGCGAAGATACCTCATGGGTCGCCTATAAACTCGATCGTGATGCAGTACAGCTGCTTAACCACTTGCTTTCAGCATCCCGTGCAGAGATGTCCCCGGTGGTACAAAACGAGCTGAATATGCGTTTTGAACTTTTGTATAGCCGTCTTATGTTGCTTCAAGAAGGGGAAGTCAACTCACTGATTACTGACATTGAAGGGGCGGGGCAGTTGCTAACGCAAATAGGCCAGCAGATGGAACCGCTGGACCTTTTGTTTGCACCTCATGAGGTGCTGGATCAACTGCCCATTGTTTTAATTGAAGCAGAGCTTGAAGCACTCACCCAGCTAACCGAGCGGTTTGTCATCACCATCAATGGTTACCTGGCGGAGTCTGCCACTGAAGAGCGCCGTGTGTTAAGCACGCTCTATAAATTATTAATGACGCTGCTGGTCGGTATGAGCCTGGCCGTGCTGTTGGTCATTGCGTTCCTGATCCGAGAAATGCGTGAAAGTGCGACAGCCCGGCGCCGACAGGAGCAACTAAGCCAACAATTGGAAGTGACCGCCGAGCAGGCGCAGGCTGCTAATCATGCCAAGTCCGACTTCCTGGCCATGGTCAGTCACGAGATTCGTACCCCGCTTAATGGCGTGATCGGCATGAGCGAGCTGCTCAGTGAGCCAGCAAGCTCGGCCCAGGTAGAAGATTACGCGCGCACGATTCATGAGAGCGCCAACCAGCTGTTGGCCATGATCAACGAGATTCTCGATTTCTCCAAAATTGAAGCAGGCCATTTAACACTTGAAGCGTCACCTACTGAATTAAGGCCCTTGGTTGATAGCGTGGTAGCGCTATTTGAACCGCGTTCGAGGGCCAAAGGGGTGGCGTTAAGCATCCATATCGACCCGCTGGTACCGCGTTGGGTGATGGCTGATGCGGGTCGTCTAAGGCAGATTTTGCTTAACCTTGTGGCGAACGCGACCAAGTTTACCGATCACGGAGCGATCACTGTTCGGGTCTCTTCAACGGTGGAGCACCTGCTACTGGAAGTTAGCGACACGGGGTGCGGGATTAGTGAAGAGCAGCAAACGATGTTATTCGAACCTTTTCAGCAAGCGGGGGCATCGGTCGCTCGCCGCTACGGGGGGACTGGTCTTGGGCTTGCTATCTGTAAGCGCTTAAGTGAAGCCATGAGCGGGCAGTTGGGTGTGCAGAGTAGGCTGGGGCAGGGAAGTACATTTTGGTGCAAACTGCCGCTGGTAAAAGCGATGCCCATCGAGGCAGTGCTTCCTAATGAGCAGACGAGAAACTTTGCGGGTACATCACTGCTGTTAGTGGAGGATAACGCCATTAATCGCAAAGTCGCGACCGGGCTTTTGTCACGCTTGGGGTGCGAGGTCGTGTGTGCCGAGAATGGGCAGGATGCGCTAGACATGGCGGCGTCCTTGCCGGTGCACTTAATCTTTATGGATATACAGCTGCCCGATATGGATGGCTTGATGGTGACGCGGCACCTGCGCGAGCAAGGAGGCTGGTTGGCAGACGTGCCCATTATTGCCATGACCGCGGGAGGCAATGACCGCCAGCGCTGCCTGGCTGCCGGAATGAACGACTACATTACCAAGCCGCTTTCGCTTCTGGCGCTTGGTGACGTGCTTGCTCTGCATTTATCACCGTCGCTAGCCCGTAAGACAACGCTGCCGACACAGGTGCAGGGCGATACGTTTGAGCACAATGTACTGAATGCTGACACGCTCACCATGCTTCAGGAGAGTCTGGGCGATGAGCACTTGATAAACCTGGTTGCTTTGTATCATCAGCAGATCAGCGACTACGTGTCCCAACTGAGCGCATACCTTGCCACGCCGGAAGCGTCTTTTAGCGAACAGGCTCGGCAGCAGATAGCCAGGTTGGCACATCAGCTTCGTGGGGAGTCGCTGAGTATGGGCGCAGAGGCGCTGGCGGAGAAGGCCAAAAGCCTTGAAGTGTTAGCTCGTGAGGAGGGAAATACAAAAAGCCAGCTTGATGAATCACTTGGTGTAGTGCGCCACACCGCTGCACGAACCCACAGCGCACTCAAACGTTGGCGGCAGAAGCAATCTTCTACCAAGGGATAAGGGCTAATTCCGGCATCAAGCTATATCGTCATTGGCAATAATAAACAATACTGTTAGGGCACGTTTAATAATCATAATCCTCAGGAGCCTTCTCATGATTTATGCCAATCCGGGTGATAATGGGTCCGTCGTCTCGTTTGAAAAACGCTATGGTAATTACATCGGTGGTGAGTTTGTTCCGCCCGTTAATGGGCAGTATTTCGATAACATTAGCCCTGTGAATGGTCAGGTCTTCTGCGAAATTCCGCGCTCTACTGCTGACGATATCGATAAAGCCCTGGATGCCGCCCATAAGGCTGCACCTGCTTGGGGGAAAACCTCTGCCGCTGAGCGTAGCAATACCCTGCTAAAAATTGCTGATCGCATTGAACAGAACATTGAAAAGCTGGCCGTGGCAGAAACCTGGGATAACGGCAAGGCCGTGCGTGAAACCCTGAATGCTGATATTCCTTTGGCGGTTGATCACTTCCGTTACTTTGCGGGCTGCATTCGGGCGCAGGAAGGCTCTGCTGCCGATATTGACGCCAACACCGTGTCTTATCATTTTCATGAGCCGCTGGGCGTGGTGGGGCAGATCATCCCCTGGAACTTCCCGATTTTAATGGCTGTTTGGAAGTTGGCCCCCGCGCTTGCCGCCGGTAATTGCGTAGTACTTAAACCCGCCGAACAAACGCCCGCGTCTGTGCTGGTGCTGATGGGGTTGATTGGTGACTTGCTGCCGCCGGGTGTGGTTAACATCGTCAATGGCTTCGGTGCAGAAGCCGGCCAGGCACTGGCCAGTAGCAAACGTATCGCCAAAATCGCCTTTACCGGTTCCACGCCGGTAGGGTCACATATTCTTAAGTGCGCCGCTGAAAACATTATTCCTTCCACCGTGGAGCTGGGCGGTAAATCACCCAATATCTATTTTGCCGATATCATGAACGCCGAGCCGACGTTTATCGATAAAGCGGTAGAGGGCCTGGTGCTGGCCTTCTTTAACCAGGGCGAAGTGTGCACCTGCCCCTCACGTGCACTGATTCAAGAGAGCATGTACGAAGAATTTATGGTCAAGGTGCTTGAGCGCACCAAGACTATTAAGCGCGGCAACCCCTTGGATACCGACGTGCAAGTAGGCGCTCAAGCCTCTCAAGAGCAGTACGACAAGATCATGTCGTACATGGATATCGCCCGTGAGGAAGGCGCTGAATTTCTGACCGGTGGAGATAAAGAAAGCTTCGACCCCAGCTACGACAAGGGTTACTACATCCAGCCGACGCTACTGAAAGGCGACAACAAGATGCGCGTCTTCCAGGAGGAGATCTTTGGCCCGGTGGTGGCGGTCACCACCTTTAAGGATGAAGAAGAAGCGCTGGCGATCGCCAACGACACCGAGTTTGGCTTGGGGGCAGGTGTATGGAGCCGGGATATTAACGTCGCCTTTCGCATGGGGCGGGGCATTCAGGCTGGTCGCGTATGGACCAACTGCTATCACCAATATCCCGCCCATGCGGCATTTGGTGGCTACAAGAAGTCCGGCGTTGGCCGTGAAACCCACAAGGTGGCGCTTGAGCACTATCAGCAAACCAAGAACCTGCTGGTCAGTTACGACATCAATCCGCTCGGTTTTTTCTAATCCGCGCCCGCTCCCCCGCTCGGCATGGTGCCGAGCGGTATTATCTGCCCCTCTGATGCTCTAATTAACAACCCGCTTGCGACGACTCATGGGTTACACCCTCTCTGCCGTTGATTCTCAGCCTTGAGGCGCGAGGTTCGAACGATTAGGCACAAAAATCCCGGCACATAGGCCGGGATTCGTCTTTTGGGTAAATGCGATCACGGTTACAGCTGAGCATTCTCCGGCGGTTCGCCGATGCTGCCAGGCATGGGTTGTACGGTGCCACGTTCCTGGCCTGCTAGGGTCAAAAAGTGCAGGTGGCGCTCGTACTCGCCTACCAGGTCGCCAATCGCTTGGCCACGGGTATAACCGTTCAGGTCTTTATCCAGCCCGCCTTCAGCCAGATAGACATCCAGACGCACATAGAAGTCATCGTCGGCTTCAATAAAGCTCGGTGTGCGCATCCGGTGTGGACACACCTGATAGACAAAGCTGGTGGCATCACCAAAATCCACCTGCAGCGTTAGCCTGGGGAGCGGCTCACCTTCCAACTGCTCTTCACTCACATTGGCGGGCTGGCCACGGCTTTCAAGCTCTTGGGCAAACTGGGTCATGGCTGGGCGAATCGAGTGCTTGATGGTTGCAGCAGCGCCAGCTCGGTTGGACGTGTCCAGGGCGCGATCCAAGCGCTCCTTCCAATCGCCGCCTGGGGCGCTGCCGGTAATGGCGCGGCGTGCATCGGCCTTGTTGCCTTCAAGTTTTAGCGCCTTGTACATCCCCACCATGACCGCAAAAATTACCACCGAGAAGGGGAGCGCGGTAATCACTACTGCGCTTTGCAGAGCGTTAAGCCCACCAGCCATCAGTAGAGCAATGGTGATCAAGCCAATCACGGCCGACCAGAAAATGCGCAGCTTGATGGGCGCATCGTGGTTAACGTCACTTAAGATAGACGTAAAGTTAGCCAGCACCAGCGCGCCGGAGTCAGCGGAGGTAATAAAGAACACAACGCCCAGGATTGTGACAACCGCTGCCGTGATGGCTGCGTAAGGATAGTACTCAAGTAGGGTGTAAATCGTGGTTTGCGGTGTATTAAGCGCCTGCTCGCCGAGTGCTGCCACGCCCTGGTTGGCGACCAGCTCAATACCGCTATTACCCAATACCGACATCCATACCATGATGAAGGCAAGCGGTATAAACAGCGCACCGGCGACAAACTGGCGAATGGTGCGACCACGAGAAATACGTGCCAAGAAAAGACCCACAAACGGTGTCCAGGCGATCCACCAACCCCAGAAGAAAATCGTCCAGCCCATCTTCCACTCCTGGGCGCCATCATCGGTAAAGGCGTGCGTGTCAAAGCTTGCCGCCACAAAGCCGGAAAGATAGTCACCGGCGTTGTTAACTACCTTATCGAGTAGTGTCAGCGTGTCGCCTGAAAACAGTATGAACAGCATCAGGCAGAGTGCCAGCAGCATATTGAACTCGGATAAGCGGCGGATACCCTTTTCGACCCCGGTAACTACGGAAATGGTTGCCAGTATGACCACCAGTACAATCAAAAGAATTTGTACCGTAATCGTTTCCGGTACATCGAACATGTAGGCCAGCCCGTAGTTAAGCTGAATGACCCCAATGCCGAGGCTGGTGGCAATACCAAATACGGTAGAAACCACCGCCGTGATATCCACCGCGTTACCGATAGGCCCATAAATACGCTTGCCCAGAAGCGGGTAGAGCGCGCTGCGAATGGCTAGCGGCAAACGGTGGCGATAGCTGAAGTAGGCCAGCGCCATACCCATCAACACGTACAGCCCCCAGCCGGAGAGCCCCCAGTGCAGATAGGTTTGAACGACGGCGTTACGCATCGCGGCCTGGCTTTCGGGTGTCAGGTCGGGCGGTGCCAGGTAGTGAGAAATCGGTTCAGCCACGCTGAAAAACAGCAAATCAATGCCGATACCTGCAGCGAACAACATCGCCGACCAGGAAAGCAATGAAAACTCAGGCCGCGAATGATCGGGGCCCAAGCGAATGCTGCCAAACCGCGACATACCAATCACCACGACAAAGACCAGATAGGCCACAATCGCCAGCATGTAGTACCAGCCAAAAGTGGCACTTACCCAGGCAAGCGCTGCATTAAAAAATTCACCAGCCTGTTCCGTGAACAGCAGAGTGAGCACAAGAAATATCAATATACCGGCCATACTGCCGTGGAAAACCACAGGATTGAGACGGTCGCGAGAGGGGAGGGCGAAGTTGTCTTTTGCCATGCAGGTGTACTCCTGTGGTCGAGACTAAAGGTGGCTAAAATTTATTTTGAATGAACGTTCAATATAAAATACGCTGTTTAAGCGCTTACTACAAATCAGTTTTATAGGGATAGGGAATGGTCGGTGAGGTTTTGGCAAGGCGCGCATACAAAAACGCCCGGCAAAAGCCGGGCGTCTTGAGAAGACTTAACAGTAAAAAAGCGCTTACTCGCTAGCGGTTTCCGCAGCGTCTTCATGCTGATCGCGCGGGCCGTGTCTACCGTGGCCTCTACCATCCCTGTGGTGCTCGTCACGCATTTCTTTCATGGCGTTCTTTAAAGACTCGCGCTCCTCTTCGGAAAGAATATCCGCAACTTTATCCTGGTGCTCTTTACGCAACGCCTGCATGGCTTGGAAGTGCTCTGCGTTTAGCTCGTTGAGGGCCGTTTGCTGTTCCTCGTTCAAACCGGCGCGGTCGTACACTTCATGGCGGCGCTCTTCCATGCGCTGCGAGAAGGTTTCGCGGTCAGCGCCTGAATGACGACCTTCATGCTGGTCTGCCTGTGCAACCACAGCAAGTGGGGTTAGCGCGATAGCCAGCAGAGCCGGGGCAAACACTTGGCGTAATGACATTTTCATAACGTACCTCCTGGTAAGTTGACAATGTCAGTATCGAGCGGGGGAGTGCAAACCGTATGCACGGAGTGTGCAATAACGGTGATGATGCAGGGGGGAATATCTGACGTATAGCAGTTATATGGTTAGACTTTAGTTGGCTTTTTGCGTCATGCAAGGTTGGTGAAAGGTTTGTGGGATAGCTTTGTCCTCCGCAGGCAGTAGCCTGTTTGAAGACTTTATAATTCTATAAAAAAGAGAACTCGCTATGCCCAAGAAAATCTGTGCTCCGTTTAGCTTCAATATGAAATCACTACTCGCTGGTGCCACGGTTGTTGCCGCGTCACTCGCGTTAATCATGCCTACCGCTGCGGCAGATGATTATCCTGAGCGCCCGGTCAATATGGTCGTCGGCTTTGGTACCGGCGGTAGTGCTGACCGTTTGGCGCGTATTATGTCAGGCTATATCGCTGAAGAGATTGGCGTGCCAGTGCAAGTGACTAACCGTCCAGGCGCAGGAACTCAGGTCGCATCCAACTACGTGCTGAACATGCCGGACGATGGATACACCACCTATGCCTCAACCTTTGCTCCTTACCTAGCCAACTCGATTCTGACCGGTGGTGCCAACTTTAGTGTTGATGATTTTTCGTATATCAACTTTCAGTGGTTCGACCTGGATCTGATCGCCGCCAATAAAGATAGCGGATACGAAGATCTTCCTTCGTTGCTGGAAGCGATTCGCGAAGAGCGCGGCCAGGTGCGTGGCGCGGTGGTTCAAGGCTCAGCCGGTCACCTGATGATCCGTTTGCTGCTGGAAGAAGCTGGTATTCCTCAAGAAAACCTTAACCTCGTGACGTACAACAGCGGTGGTGAAGCCCGCTCAGCGGTGGCTGGTGGTCAGGTGGATTTCGTTTCTATCAGTGCACAGGGTAGTGAGGGAATTCGTGAGTTCTTGACGCCGCTTGCCATCGTGAGTGACGAGCGCATCGACCAGTGGGATGCCCCCACGATCAACGAAGCGCTGGCATCGATGGACGTAGAAGTTCCGGTACTGCAGGGCTCGATGCGTGGTTTTGCGGTCACTAGCGAAGTTGAGCGTCAGCATCCTGAGCGCTTTGAAGCATTCGCTTCAGCTATCCAGAGCGCGCTGGCCCGTAAGGATGTTCAAGAACACCTTGAGCGTAATGAAATGGGCGGTGTCTGGATTGGACCTGAGCGTGCCAACGAGCTGATGCGCGAAAACTACGCTGTATTTGAAAAATACGCCCACCTGCTTAACTGATCTTCCTGTCATGGCTGGTCAACTTTCATGTGGCCAGCCTGGAGTTGAACCATGTCTGCACAGAAACGTGACTATGGGGACTTTTTAGTTCTCATCGGTCTGGCTTCCTTTACGTTGTGGTATTTGCTGGATGCGATCAGCGTCTCGGCACAACCCCAGAATTTGCTCCTGATACTGCCGCTTTCAGTCATTGTCCTGTCGATTATTGCCATTGAGCTGGCGCTACGCCTAAAGCAAGGGACGCTATTCAGCATCGCTGCCGACGAGGAACCGTTACATCAAACGCTGCCCGTCGTAGTTCTGTTTGGTGCCTATGTGTTATCGCTTGAAACGCTCGGTTTTGATGTGGCGACCGTGCTGTTCATCGCGCTCTTTTTGATCCTCAAAGGTGAGCGTAACTGGTTAGCGGTGGTGGGCTTTAGCGCAGCGTTCGGGTTCGCCGTGGCGTTCTTCTTCTCCCAGATGCTGCCCTATCCCATGACGCTGCTACTGCTACCCAGTTAAGGAGGCAATATGATTGATTTTGGCGCAGTACAGCAGGGTCTTGACCTGCTCTTTTCTAATTTTGGCCCCTGGCTCGTGGTAATACCCGGTATTGTGTTGGGGCTAATCTTTGGCGCAACGCCGGGGCTGCAGATTTCCATGGCCATGGCGATCTTCCTGCCCATGACCATGTACATGGATTTCATTCAGGCCATGCTGTTCTTAACCGCTATTTTTACCGGCGGTTCGTTCGGCGCGGGTATTCCTGCCATTTTAATGAATATCCCGGGCACTTCATCGGCCATTGCCACCGCCTTTGATGGCTACCCGATGTCGCGCAAGGGGCAGCATAACCAGGCGCTGGGCGTGGCGTTGGCCGCCTCCGTGGTGGGCGCGCTGATGGGTTATCTCGTGCTGTTTTTCATGATTCAGCCGCTCTCCTATCTGGTGCTGAGGCTCGGCCCTTCCGAAATGTTTGTGGTCATCCTGTGGGGCATGACGCTGATTGCGAGCCTGAAGGGCGAGCAGGTACTTAAAGGCTTGGTGGCGGGCTTTGTCGGCCTCTTGGTGGGAACCATTGGGTTTAGTGAAATTGGTCTGGCGCGTGGCACCATGGGGCAAACGTATCTGCTTGATGGTATTCCGGTTATTCCTGCCATGATGGGCATGTTTGCGGCCTCAGAGCTTTTCAAGCTTGCCAACAAAGGCTTCATCGTTGAATCCGCCGATTCGCGTAAGGTGAAAATCAGCGAGATATTTGAAGGCTGTAAGATGGCAATGCGCTATCCGGTTGTGATGATTCGTGGTGGTTTGATAGGTGTGTTAGTAGGAGCCGTGCCTGGCGTTGGCTCCTCGGTTTCCAACTTGCTTTCCTATATTGAAACCAAGCGCCGTGATAAAGATCCTGACTCGTTTGGCAAGGGTAACCCGAAGGGCGTGGTGGCATCAGAAGCCGCTAACAGCAGCTCTGAAGGCGGCTCAATGGCTACTCTGCTGGCGCTTGGCATTCCCGGCGGTGGTGCAACGGCGGTAATGTTGGCTGCGTTTGCCATGCATAACATCACCGGCGGGCCGCAGTTTATTCGTCAGCAAACCGATGTGGTCTACGCGATTATTTTTGCCAACTTCGCTCAGGTATTTCTGCTGGTGGTCGTGGGTCTGCTGTTTATCCCGCTGTTGGCCAACATCGTCAAAGTACCCATGCGCTACCTGATTCCCTCGGTACTGGTACTCGCGGTTATGGGATCGTTTGGCTTGACCGGCAATATGACCGGCCCCATCACTGTGCTGGTCTTTGCAGTGATTGGTTGGATCTTTCGCCATTATGGCTACTCGGTGCCTGCCGCCGTTATCGGTATGCTGCTGGGCTCGCTGGCGGAGAAATCACTGCTCCACTCGTATCAAATCAGCGGCGGGGATATCACCTATGTCTTCGAGCGCCCGGTGACCTTGGGGATTCTAGGACTTCTATTGATTTCACTGTTTAGCCAGCCGTTAATGGCGCGCTTTAGTGCCTGGCGTGCGGCCAAACAGGCGTAACATAATGGCAAAAAAAACGCTGAAAACGTTAGTCTTGGGTTGCTTGGGTGGCGTTATTGCCACCCTTTTTTCATTGCCCCTGGCCTGGATGCTGGGCGCACTTTTTATGGTAATGGCGGTATCGCTTGGCGGTGTTAAAACCGGCGTTGATAAGCGCTTGCACCGTGTGGCTATTGCCCTGCTGGGACTCTTTATCGGGAGCCGCATTCAGGCCAGTGAACTGGTCAGTCTGGTGCAGTGGTACCCAAGTGTATTGGCAATGCTGGTCTATATGGGGCTTATGCTGGTGGGCGGGTACTTTATCTTTACCCGCGCCAACGTAGGGCCCATGGATGCGATGTTCTGCGCCTACCCAGGGAGCATGAATTCAGCCCTAGTGCTTGCTGAGCGCGCCAATGGCGATGTGCGCTGGATCGCTATCGCGCACTCGCTGCGTCTGGTCACCGTGGTATCCGGGGCGGCACTATTGGCAAGCTTCTTTGTGGATGATGTCACGCTGCAAAGCTCGCCCGTATCGCTCTCGCTGATGGATGCGCTGCCGCTGTTATTGGTCCCGCTTTGCTGGTGGCTTGCCCGCTTGCTGCGCATTCCCATTCCGGAGTTTTTAGGCCCGATGGCCGCAGGCGCCATCATCGCGAACCTGGGGATGGATTACTCGCTGCCCACCTGGACGGTGTTCACGGCCTTTTTGGTGCTCGGCTCTTCGGTCGGCGCGCGTTTCTCAGGAACCCACTGGTCTCAGGTAGTCAGCGTGGGGCGGTTTGGGATGGTGTATGCACTGTTTGCCCTGATTGTTGCAGCACTCATGGCTTGGCTGGTCGCCAGCATGACCCAGCTTTCCTTTGTGGCGGTGTTGCTGGCGCTGATTCCCGGCGGCGTCGGGGAGATGGCCGTCATCGCCATGGTGATGGATATCGACCCGGTGTATGTAGTGTCGCACCATGTCTTGCGCCTGTTACTGCTGATCTTTATGACCCCGCTGGTCATTCGTATTGCAAAGCAGGCGGCTGCATAGCGGGAAACGCCACCGTCACGGCGAAACCGCCTTGTGGTCGGTTATTAAAAGAGAGGAGAGCGGCGTGGGCGGTGGCGATCTGCTCCACAATAGCCAAGCCTAAACCGCTACCGGGCGCGTGCGGATTGTGGCGGGAAAAGCGCTCGGTCAGCTTGCCAAGTTGCGCCTCTTCCACGCCGACTCCCTGGTCGCTCACCGTCAATATTACCTGTTGCTGCTGCGTTGTTAGGGCGATATCGATTGGACCCTGGTAGGCTTCAGCGCCTCCCGCGTGCAGGCTGGCATTCTCAATCAGGTTAATCACCAGCCAGAGCAGCATGATCGGATCGCCCAGCACTTTGGAAATGGTATGAGGCTGATCGAACGACAGCTCCTGGCCTTTCTGATAGATGCTGGTGGCGGTTTGCGCGCAGCCATCCTGGCATATTGCCACCAGATCGACGGCTTCAAGATGGGCCTCATCCATCAGCTCGCTGCGGGTCTTGGCATATTTCAAAAGCTGTTGGACCGTATGGCTGGCATGTTCCGAGATACGCTGTATTTCAATAAGGTTGGCTCGAACGGCCGATTCCTGGGTCGTTTTTAGCGAGATTTCGGTTAGCGCACGTATTTCAGAAATGGGCGTTCGCAACTGATGGGACACATCGGCATTTAATTGCTGTGTACTCTCAATGCTGCGACGGATACGTAGCATCAGCTGGTTAATGCTGAGAATCAGTGGGCGAATCTCTTTTGGAGCGTCGTCTTCAAGCGGCTGAAGGTCATGAGAAGAGCGGCGGCGTTACGGTATTAAGCGGGGCTAATCCACGATAGATCGCCAGTAGAGCGATGGTGATAGCAAGAATTCCGGCAACAATCGTCAACCCGGTGAGTGTCACCATAAAGTCATTGGTAAGCGTGTAGCGCGCCTCTTTGGACTCCGCAACGATCACTTCAATATTGATGTTCTCGCGGCCCCGGCTAAAAGGAAACGTCAGGGCGACGGCGCGTAGCTCGTTGCCCGCGTACGTCACGTCGTAAAAAACCGGCTCAGAGAGGTCAGTAGGCGGGTCGCCCAAGCCTTGAAAGCCAGCAATCATATCGCCGTCTACTTCCTGCATCCGATAGAATATTTTGCCTTCACCACGACTACCTAGGGTGCTAATACTAAAATAGTGCATATTAATGCGTAGCGCGCCGTCTACCGTGTAGATGCGTCTTTCCAAGCGCTCGGCGGCATTGAGCAGCATATCGTCGAAGGTTTCGTTAATCTGGCGTGTCAGCAATAGATAGCTTGAAAGAAGCGCCAGAAATGCCAGGGCAGTAAACGGTAAACCAATCCACAGCAGCAGGCGGCTTTTTATCGATTTGATAGCAAGCATATCAAGCGTCGGATTCCTGGTTGGGGGCTTCTTTGGGGGCCAGGTAATAGCCTAAACCGCGGACCGTTTTCAAGCCGAAGTCGTAGCCAATTTTCTTGCGGATGCGTGAAATATAAGTCTCCACCGCTGCATAACTGACCGGCTCGCCCATAGTGGAAAGTCGATCAATAATCTGGTCCTTACTGACGAGTCGATTTTGATTAATCATCAGATATTCCATTACTTCCAGCTCTCGACGGTGCAGCGTTACAGGCTGGCCATCAATTCTTAGCTCCATTGCGTCGGGTAAAAATGCCAGACGGCCACAGCTAAGTGTTTCACCACCAAAATGCTTGGCACGCCGGACCAGTGCCCGGGCTCGGGCTACTACTTCATCAAGTGAGAAGGGCTTGCAAAGGTAGTCATCTGCGCCCTCTTCAAGCCCTAAAATGCGTTGGTCCAGCGTGTCTCTGGCGGAAATAATCAGCACGGGGATAGTGTTCTGCTGATGGCGCAGTTTGCGTAGAAGGCTAATGCCATCCAATTCAGGCAGGCCCAAATCCAATACCATCAGATCGAAACCACCCTGCACGAGCATGGGGAGTGCGTGTGCGCCGTCGTTAGCGACGGTGATGTTGAATCCTGCCTCGCTAAGTGCTGTGGCCATCGAGCGCGCTAAATTGTCGTTATCTTCTACTATAAGCGCCTTCATGTTGAATCCTGCGGGTTAGCCCTCGGGCTGATATTTGTACCCTACTCCATACACCGAACGAATGATCTCCTGCTCGGGGAGGGCTTCGGTGATTTTTTTGCGCAGCTTTTTAATATGGCTGTCGACGGTGCGTTCAGAAACAATCCGGTTGTCTCGGTACATATGGTCCATTAGCTGCTCACGGCTAAAGATTCGTCCAGGTGACTGCATCATTACTCGCAGCAGCTGAAACTCAACCGCGGTGAGGCCCAGGTCATGGCCGTTGGCTAGCGCCTGCCAGCCATCGTCATTGAGGGTCACCGGGGTTGAAACCGCTGCCTCAGGGGTGTGGGCCTGTTCGGCAAGTGCTTGGCTGCGGCGTAGTACCGCTTTCACGCGGGCGACTACTTCGCGGGGGCTGAAAGGTTTGCAAATATAGTCATCGGCGCCCAATTCCAGTCCTAGCAGGCGGTCTACTTCCTCCACCTTGGCGGTCACCATAATAATTGCGATAGCAGGCCACGCCTGACGTATTTCCCGGCAGAGCGTCAAACCATCCTTGCCGGGCAGCATGACATCCAAAAGCACCAGCGTGGTGGGGTGCTGCTGCAACCAGGGTATCACATCGTCGCCATGGCCCAGCGTTGCAACATTAAAACCGTGAGAGCTTAAATAATCATCCATGAGGCGGGCAATTTTGGGCTCGTCCTCAACAATCAATAGCGGGGCGTCTTGAAACATGGCGGACTCGCTTGTCATTAATGGGAAGTCAGTAACGGAAAACGTAAGGTCCAGCAAAGCCCGCCTAGCGGCGCATTGGATGCCTCAAGCGTTGCACCATGCGCAATCACCAAGGCGCTTGCAATGGATAGCCCAAGGCCACTACCGCCGCTTGCCCGATTGCGTGACCCTTCAACACGGTAAAGGCGCTCGGTCAGCCGGGAAAGCTCACTTTCCGGTACGCCCGGTGCGCTATCCTGCCAAACAATCACCGCGTGGGCACGCTCAATGTTGAGCGTTACTTGAAGTTTGCCCGGTGCATCGGTGTAGGCGCAGCTGTTATCCAACAGATTATTCCACAGCTGATGCAGTCGCTGGGCATCACCTCGAATCATTACGTCGGGGGCAATGTTCGTCGTCAGCGTAAGGCCGCTGCCATTGAGCCAGCGGTCCGCATCTTCAAGGCGGCTGGCCAGGCTGTCGCTAAGGTTCATGGGGGCCAGATGAATATCAAGCGCGCCAGCATCGCTTTGCGAAAGCAGGCGTAAATCGGCGACCAGGTGCTCAAGTTGGGCAACTTCCTGTGCCAGCGAGCTGAGGTTTTCCTGATTTAGTGGGCGAATACCGTCCTGCATGGCCTCAATCTCTCCACGTAGCACGGCCAAGGGCGTGCGCAGTTCGTGGGCGGTGTCGGAGACCCAGCGTGCACGGGCGTCACGGTTGGCTTCTAGCGTCGCCGCCAGCACGTTGAAATCCCGCGCCAAACGGGCAAGCTCATCCCGACCACGTTCAGGTAGGCGAGTATGGTAGTTACCTTCGGTAAGCCGCCGCGTGGCGATAGCCAGTGCCCGCGTACGTCGACTTAACCACCACGAGAGCCCGGCGGCCAGCAGCAGCGATGCTAGTCCAATCGAGATAACAATAATGACCAGATTGCGCTGTTGCAGCTCTAAAAAGCGATTTTCCATGCGCTCCATCATCTGCTGAGGAGGGCGAAACCCTAACGAGCCAATGGCCTCGCTGTCGCTGTGAAGCGTGAGCCAGCGCCAATCGCCGGGGCCCATGCGGCCATTCATGGGCGGAATCACAAACTCACCGTTTGGCGCACGCAGCGCAAAATCCTGCGCTTCGCCCAAGGGTGAGGGGCGTTCACGATGCTCCTGACCCAGTTCAAAGCGCACGATATGCGGCCAGCGTTCCGGGTTGTGTTCAAGCCAGCGCCAGTCCTGTTGGGTCTCCCAGCGGGTAATCAAACCATCGGCCAGCAGCATGGCACGGCGTTCCTGGGCCTGGTTTAAATAATCGATAAAACCACGGTCGATACTGTAGGAAACGGCTAGAAACATGGTGGCGGAAATGGCCACGTTAACGCTGAGTATGGCCGAGAACAGCTTTAGTCCTAGCCGCGAAGGGCGCCAGGTGGGCAAGGTAACGGCCATTAGGAGGCGCCCTCCTGAAGAGGTTGCCGAGGCATGCTAAGTCGCTCGCGCCAGTTCTCCAGGCCCAGGTAAAGGCAGGGCACCAGTATCAGCAAAATGGCCGTCGCGAAGATCATGCCAAAGCCCAGCGAGATCGCCATGGGGATCATAAAACGCGCCTGCCGCGAGGTTTCCAGAATCATGGGCGCCAGGCCCAGAAAGGTGGTAAGCGTGGTCATCATGATAGGCCGCAGGCGCCGGGTAGCCGCCGCCACAATGGCAGCGCGTGGCGCCATCCCTTCGCGCCGCTTGCGGTTGGCGTAATCAATCAGTACCAGCGCATCGTTAATCACCACGCCGGAAAGCGCCAGCATGCCCAGCAAGCTGATAATCGAAAGCCCAAACCCCATAATCATGTGGCCCACCACAGCACCAACAACGCCAAACGGAATGGCCGCAAGTACCAGCAAGGGCTGCAAATAGCTTCTGAAGGGAATCGCCAACAGCGCGTAAAGGGCGGCCAGCATCAGCCACATGGCGGTGCGAAGGGCGGCCAGGTTGTCGGCGGTATCCTGCTGGCGACCGCCCAGGCTGACCTCAAGCCCCGGCCAAGAGTTTGTAAGCGTTGGGAACACGTCTTCTTGAAGGGTGGCCAGCACCTGGTTAATGGTTTGGTCGCCCTCTGAATCCGCCGTCACGGTGATAATGCGCCTGCCATCAATACGCTGCAGGCTGCTTGAGGCTTGGCTTAAGGTAATGTCTGCCACGCGAGAAAGCGGCACGCTAAGCCCGTCGGGCGTGCGTACGGGCATGCGGTAAAGTTCGTTTAAGCTCGCGCGGTCGGTTTCGGGCAGGCGTACCTCTACGCTGATCTCGCTACGCCCCACAAACTGCTCAACCGCCGTGGCACCTTGTAAAGGTCCGCGCAGTGCCTGGGCCAGGTCGCTGCCGGTCAGGCCCAGCGCTCGGCCTTCTGCGGAAAGGCGCATTTCAAGCTGGGGTTTGCCATCGCCAATCCCGCTGTCAATATCGGTCAGCCCATACTCACCAAGCACTTCGGCCAACCGGGCAGCGGCGGCTTCCAGCACTTGGGTGTCGGGGTGAGATAAGCGCAGGCTAAGCGCAGCGCCGCTGCCGGGGCCACCAAAATCTGACTCAAAACGTACCGACTGAGCGCCAATTAAATCCCCTGCCAGCTCGCGCCATTCACCTGCAATACGTGAAGGCGGCCAGGCGTCCAGGCTGCTACTTGCGATATCGAGCCGTACCTGCAGCTCTTCGCCATCCAAGCGGCTGCGCGTGCTGCTAAAGGCTAGCGTCTCTTCGCGCTCGCTCAACTGCTGGGCGGCGTCCAGTAGCTGTTGGCTAAGCTCTCGGCTAACGCTGATATTGGTGCCAATCGGCAGCGTTACCGTTGCTTGAACCTGATCGGATTCGGCACGCGGCATGAGTGAAAAGCCCAACCGTCCACTCATGGACCACGCCAGCACTACCACCAGCACCGCAACCCCGATGGCCACACTCAACAAGCGTTGGTTAAGCGCGCGCTGAAGAAACGGCTCAAACTGATGGTATGTGAAGTGATGCAGCCCGCCCTGCAGGCGCTGGCGCAACGCTTCCAGCGGCCGCTGCCAGGCCGGTGTTTCACGCGGTTTACGGCTATGTGCCAAGTGGGAGGGGAGGATAAACAGCGCTTCGGCCCAGGAGATCAAAAACACTGTGACGACCACCACGGGCAGAGTGGCAAACAGCATGCCCAAAAAGCCGGGTAAAAACAGCAGGGGCAGAAACGCCACGATATTCGACAAAATGGCAAAGGTGAGCGGAACGGCAATTTCACCTGCCCCTTTTACCGCCGCATCGCGCAGTGAGTAGCCTTCCTCACGATAGCTGTAGATGTTCTCGCCCACCATGATCGCATCATCCACCACGATCCCCAGCGCGATAATGAAGGCGAACATCGACATCATGTTCAGCGAGACGCCGATCCAGGGCAGAAATAGCATGGCGCCCAAAAAGGCCGTAGGAATACCCAGCGTGACCCAAAATGCTAGCCGCGCTTCAAGAAACAGCGCCATGAGCACCATCACCAGCGCCAGGCCCATCCAGGCATTCTTTAGCAGCAGGCTTAAGCGGTCTTCGTATATTTCCGAGCTGTCGCGTGCAACGTCCAGGCTAACGCCCGGCGGTAGCCCCGCTCGCAAGCGCTCCAGTTCGCCGTAGACCGCCTCGGAAATGCTGGTCGGGGTTTGGTGGCCAATTTGATAGATGTTGACCGACAGGCCCGGCTCGCCATTATAAAACTCTTCACGATCCGTTTCGGCAAAGCCGTTGCTTACGCGGGCGATATCACCCAGCAAAATGGGCGTGCCCTGGGCAGTGGTAAGGATTGGCAGGTCGGCAAACTCGGCGGCGCTGTTGCGTCGGCCTTGGTAGCGCACCAGCCATTCGCCTTCAGCCGTGGTGAGTTGGCCGCTTGCCAGGTCCAGCGCTTCAGCTCCAATGCGGCTGGCAAGCTGCTGATGATCAAGCCCGTAGCGCTCAATAGCTTCTTCATCCAAGTGAATCTGGATCTCGCGCTCGCGATTACCCGAAAGCTCGGCGCGTGAAATACCCTCAGCGGCCTGCAGTTCAGCGCGCACATCCTCGGCGGCGTCGTGAAGGGCGGCAAGCCCAACCGAGCCGTAAACCTGAAGGCTGACCACACTGCGCGAGCCGCCCGCTAGCGTGAAGCGGGGCGGGTCGGCGGCACTGGGTAGGGTAGTGATGGCATTGACTGCCTGCTGAATATCCTGATAAACGCGCATCACATCGACGCCGTCAATCAGCGTCGCGCTGACCATACCGCTGCCTTCACCAGCGCTGGAGGTCAGCTCGTCAATACCTTCTACATTCGATACCGCCGCTTCAACGGGAAGTAGTAGGCTCTGCTCGACATCTTCTGGCGTGGCGCCGGGGTAGCTGATGCTGACCTGAACAATTTCAATTTCAAACTCAGGAAAGACCTCTTTTTTAATCGCGAGCGATGCCATAAGGCCCCCCACGATAAACAGCAGCATCAGCAGATTAGGCGCAACGCCATGGTCAATCATCCAGGCAAGCGGGCCGCGACGCATTAGCTGCTCTCCTCATCACGGGTGGGCGCATCGTTGCGCGAGCGAACGCGAACCTGTTGTCCTTCCTGGGGTTGGGCAAGTCCTGAAGTGACAACGCGCTGACCAGCCTCTAGGCCGCTGCGCACCAGCGCTTCATTTTCACCCCGATAGGCAAGCGACACCGTTGTGCTGTGTAGGCGGTCTTCATCGTCCACCCACCAAACGCGCTCGCCCGGGCGTAGCGCCGCTGAGGGCAGGGCAATCAGGTCTTCCTGCGCCTGAGTTTGGAAGGCTATTCGCATTACATCGCCCAAGCGCAGCGCGGGGCCATCGGTATCCAGCGCCAATGGGTCATTCACCGCAATCAACAGCTGTGCCTGAAGTCCGCTCTCTTCCAAATTAGGTAAAATCGATATCAGTGCGCCTTCCCGCGAAGCACCTTCTGGCCAGCCCCGGCTGGTAATCGTGACCTGACTACCCGGCGCCAGCCATTCAAGTGCATCGCCGGGCAACGAGGCGCGCACCCAGAATTGCTCAACACCGACCAGGTTAATCACCTCGGTTCCTTGGCTTAGCAGGCTGCCAGCGCCCACCAAGCGCTCTTGCACCATCGCCTTCCACGGGGCGGTCAGCGTTGCGCGCTCAAGGTTGAGCGCTGCCTGGTCGCGTATCACACGTGCCTGAGTAAGTTGAGCCTGGGCCTGACGCAGTTGAGGCTCGCGCAGAACCAGCGAGCGTCGCTCGGGGGAAAGCTGGCGCCCAAACGACTCGTACTCACTACGGGCGCGCTGCTGTTCGGCATTTTCAAGCGCCACCTGTGCTTGGGCGTTGCTTAGCTGGGCCTCGGCGTCTTCCAGGGCAAGGCGCAAATCGGCCTGGTCGATATACGCAACGGGCGCACCTTCCTCAACGACCTGGCCTGGAACAACGCCCTCTCCAAAGCGTTCCAGCTGACCTGCCACGCGGCTGGCCAGCAGGGTTGTCTGCTCGGCTTCTACTCGCCCAAAGCCGCTCAGTAGAGGCGATTGGGCGCTCTGTTCGACTGTCATGACATTGACGACAGGCGGCGTGGGTGGCGGGGGAGCACGCCGCTCAATACGCGGCGGCTGGTTGATAATCCACCAGGCGCAGGCTAAGCCGATGGCAAACACCAACAGGGCCAGCACGGCGCCTAAACGGACACGGCCTTGTTGCATCGAGGAGAAAGAGTCATGAGGTTTTATTAACACGGAGTACCCGTTGCAAGAGCGAAAACGTAGTAAAAGCGAAAATTCCGGTATAAGAAGCGTATCATGCTAGCATCACGCACTGGCTCGCAGAGATTAGGTAAGCATTATGAAAATAGCGTGCAACTCTTCGCTAACCTAAACGCCTGCGACTTATCACGACACCTATTTCTCATAAATACCGTCCGGCCGATGAGTCTTGTGCAAGCGTATGAAAAACACCGCCACCCGCGATAAGTTAATTGATACTGGTGCTGAGCTGATTACCCAACAAGGGTATAACGCAACGGGCATCAATGCCGTACTTAACGCCTGCGGCGTGCCCAAGGGGTCGTTTTACCATTACTTTTCCAGTAAGGAAGATTTTGGCCTGGCGGTGATTGAGCGGTTTGCCAACGACTATGATGCTAGTCTGGTCGCTCTGCTTGAAGATCCGATGACACCCCCTCTTGGCCGCCTGAAGCGCTACTTTGCCACCAGCCGCGCTTATATGAGCGAGCGCGACCATGCGGCCGGTTGCTTGATCGGCAATTTAGGACAGGAGATGGCGGGGCAGAGTGTTCGCTTTCGCGAGGCGCTTAATCACGCGTTCCTGCGCTGGGAAGCACGTTTTGCTCACTGCCTGCAGGCAGCCCAGGCCCAGGGGGCTCTCACTCAAGCACTGGACCCTCAACAGCTGGCAAGCTTTATTCTTTCAGGCTGGGAAGGGGCTATTCTACGGGCCAAGACCCTGAAGTCGGATGCTCCCATGGAAGTGTTTGAAAAGCTGCTGTTCGAGCAGGTGCTGACGTCGCCAGTGACTGATTAACCCTTCAAACGCCCCTGCTTTGATGCACTAAGCGAGTGGCATAAGGTGGCGCCCCGAGTGGAAGGCAAAGTGCTGCCTTGCGGCCACTATGTTGCTAAAGCCTTCCCTGAGGTGCTGCTATGCGAAGCATGGGCGTTTCTGCTCAGTGCTGAATAAGCGCTTAACGAGACTTACCAAGACGAAGCGGGTCAAAAACTGGATAATGGGTGGCAATTCGCCGAGGGCTCTGTTTTCAACCGCCCAGGCACACTCATTGCTCTGGATGCCCGCTCATGGAAATCAAAGTCAACTATCTCGATAACCTCCGCCTCGAGGCCAAGTTCGACGACTTCACCGTTATTTCAGACCAGCCGATTCGCTATAAGGGCGACGGCTCGGCGCCTGGCCCGTTTGACTACTTCCTGGCGTCATCTGCCATGTGCGCCGCCTACTTTGTGAAGGTGTACTGCAACGCGCGGGATATCCCTACCGAAAACATCCGCCTCTCGCAGAACAATATCGTCGACCCGGAAGACCGCTACAAGCAGATCTTCAAGATTCAGGTCGAGCTTCCCGAAGATATTTCCGAGAAAGATCGCCAGGGCATTCTGCGCTCGATTGATCGCTGCACGGTCAAGAAGGTCGTTCAAACCGGCCCCGAGTTTCAGGTCGAAACCGTCGAGAATATCGATGAGGATTCCCAGGCGCTGTTGATGGGCGCCCCGGAAGGCAGCGAGCGCACCTATATCGAGGGAAAGGATTTACCCCTTGAAGATACCATCGCCAATATAAGCGCGCTGCTGGCTGATCTTGGCATGAAGATCGAGATCGCCTCCTGGCGTAATATCGTGCCTCATGTCTGGTCGCTGCATATTCGCGATGCGGCCTCGCCCATGTGCTTTACCAACGGCAAAGGTGCCACCAAAGAGAGCGCACTGTGCTCGGCGCTGGGCGAGTTTATTGAGCGCTTGAGCTGCAATTTCTTCTACAACGACCAATTCTTCGGTGAAGAAATCGCCAATAGCGACTTCGTGCACTACCCCAATGAGAAGTGGTTTAAGCCCGGGCCCAACGATGAGCTGCCCACTGAAATTCTCGATGAGCACTGCCTGGCGATCTACAACCCGGAAGGCGAGCTGTGCGGCTCGAATCTGATTGACACCAACTCCGGCAATGAGGCGCGCGGCATTGTCTCGCTGCCCTTTGTGCGTCAGTCGGATGGCGAGACGATCTACTTCCCCTCCAACCTGATCGAAAACCTGTTCTTGAGCAACGGCATGAGCGCGGGCAACACGCTGGTGGAAGCTCAGGTGCAGTGCCTGTCAGAAATTTTCGAGCGAGCGGTCAAACGAGAAATTCTGGAGCAGGAAATGACCCTGCCAGATGTACCGCAAGATGTGCTGGCGAAGTACCCAAATATTGTTGAAGGCATTAAGGCGCTTGAGGCTCAGGGCTTCCCTGTGCTGGTAAAGGACGCCTCCATGGGCGGTCAGTTCCCGGTGATGTGTGTGACCTTGATGAACCCGCGCACCGGCGGCGTGTTCGCCTCCTTCGGCGCCCACCCAAGCTTTGAAGTGGCGATAGAGCGCAGCCTGACCGAGCTTTTACAGGGGCGCAGCTTTGAAGGCCTGAACGATCTGCCGCTGCCAACGTTCAACTCGCAGACTGTGTCCGAGCCCAACAACTTTGTTGAACACTTTATCGACTCCTTTGGTGTGGTTTCTTGGCGCTTCTTCAGTGCCAAGGCGGATTTCGAGTTCAGCGAGTGGGATTTCTCCGGCACCAACGAAGAAGAGGCCGAAACGCTATTCGGCCTCTTCGAGGAGTTGGGGGCCGAGGTATACATGGCGGTCCATGAGGATCTCGGTGCGCCGGTGTGCCGTATTCTGGTGCCGGGCTACTCTGAGGTGTATCCGATTGAAGACTTGATCTGGGATAACACCAACAAGGCACTTGATTACCGTGAGGATATTCTCAATCTGCATCAACTCGAGGATGACCAGCTCACCGATTTGGTCGAGCGCCTCGAAGAGAGCCAGATGGATGACCACGTCGATATCACCACCCTGATCGGCATTGAGTTTGATGAAAACACGGTATGGGGCCAGCTCACCATTCTGGAGCTTAAGCTTCTGGTCTACTTGGCGCTTGGCCGTCATGAAGAAGCACTTGATTGTGTGCAGATGCTGCTGCAGTACAACGACAACACCGTTGAACGTGGTCTCTTCTACCAGGCGATGAACGCGACGCTGGAAATTGCCCTGGACGACGAGCTTGAAATCGACGACTACCTGCCCAACTTCCAGCGCATGTTTGGCGAAGAGACCATGGCGGCGGTTGTCGGCTCGGTGGAAGGCAGCGCGCGCTTTTACGGTCTGACGCCCACCAACATGCAGCTTGATGGTTTGGAGCGTCATCAACGTTTGATTGAAAGTTACAAGAAGCTTCACGTCGCGCGGGCGGCAAAAGCGGGCGCTTAATCGCCTCCCGTTTTCACTTATTCAATGGAAATGCATGACACCGATGATATTCAGCACTCCCTTGATGACCGCAGCGCTAACGTTCGTATGCACCTAAACAGCAAGCTGGAGAGCTACAGCACGTATTAAACGGGAGTAGTTTTAAAACGCTGTGGGGGTAGCTCACAGCGTTTTTTTAGCGTGCAATAAAGCGTCAAAGCGAGAGAAAAAACAGAATCAAAGGGGGCGAGAGCAGCGAAAGAATAAACCCGCTAACCACCGCGATGGGCACGCAGGCGACGCCGCCGTGCTGTTGAATTACAGGCAGGGTAAAGTCCATTGACGTGGCACCGCCGTAGCCAATGGCAAGGGCGGTGTGGCGGTGGATCACTAGCGGAATCAAAATAAACGCCAGGAGTTCCCGGGAAAGGTCGTTAAAAAACGCCACGCCGCCCATTAGCGGCCCTAGCTGGTCGCCAATTAAAATGGCTGAAAGCGAATACCAGCCGAAGCCAGATGCCATGGCGAGCCCTTCATTCCAGCTAAGCGAGAGCAAGGGGGCGGCAGCCAATCCCGCCAGTAGCGAGCTAATGGCCAGCGTTATCGCAATCGCAAGCCCTAGCCGGTTGAGCAGAATTTGCTTAAGCGGCATGCCGGAGTTGCGTAGCTGACAGCCGATCAGCACTAGCAACGCGTAAAGCACCCATTCAGCTAACAGGTCTGCGGCGGTAAAAAGCGTCTCGCCTAGCCTTGGGCCCAGCAGCAGGCCTGTAATAACGCCGACCGCCACTACGGCCAGCAAGAGTAACGAGCCTTGCATGGCGGCCAGCTTACTGGTCGGTGCGTTTTTAACGACAGGTGAATCCCCCGTTTGTAGGGCTACCCGGCGAGATAGCCACCACAAAGCGGCCAGGTTAAACGCCGTGGTAATGCTAAACAGCAGCAAGGCATTGCCCCCCAGCCGCGAAAGCTGGCTGGTTAGATTTTCAAGCCCGGCAAGACTTACCCCCATGAAGAGCAAAATAAGATAAACCGAGCCGCTAACGGCACGGTTGATCAATTGCTGGAGGTAAGGAGAGCGAATGCGTAATAAATAGCCCACTATCAGAGGCAGAAGAACAATCAATAATCCAGACAGCATGTAGGGTGTGGCGCCTTAAGGGTTAAATTGAGTAAGCCTAATGCGGGTTTGGCGGCGACCCTCTTTTTGATACTCCGCCGAGACAATCAGGCCGGGCCAGTCTGGGTGAAAGTTGATTTCCAGATGGCGGTCGGGCTTTTCGATATCCGTCAAAATGACCTGCCGCACCTCAAACTCACCAGCGGGCACGTTGACGATGTGCGTGCCTGGTGTGGCGTAGTACTGGAGGTGCTCATCTCGGCCGCGGTGGTCAACAAAATCGAGATCACAGGGTGCGCTTTGTGTACATGTTTCATGGCCTACACGCCGAGAGAGATCAACCAGCGCGGCTTGACGATCAAGCGCCGCAATATCGCTATCGGTTAACCGGTAGCTGTCGCCTACGCCAAGAAGCGAGTAGCTGCTGCTAAAAAGCAGTGAACGGACGGCGTCCTCACCCACTGAAAAGCGGCTGTACTCCTGGCCGCTGACTATGGCCAATGAAAAGCGCATATCGCTTAGCCAATGCTGGCCTTCCTGGCTGAGCGTATGGGTAATCGTTGCACTGGGCCAGTTGCGGGTTTCCAGCCGGTATTGCGCTTCAAATGGCACTATGTCTGCAAGAGTGCTGGCGGCTTCTTCGCTTGCATTGACCGGTACAGCGCTGAGTAATAGCCAAGCGGTGCCCAGTAGTATACAAGCCGATACAACATTAAAACGGGCGAGTCGCATCCTGATTCTCCTTATGAGCAAGCAGTCCCCGCTAGCTAGCGCTGTTTGCAAATAAACCCAATAAGCTGAGCCGTCTTGGGTTCAAAGGCCTGCTTGCATATCTGTCATGCATTTCCATGGCCTGGCATATATTTCGAGCGCCTTTAGTGGGTATCTTAACATTTGATGCGCACGTGATGCGGTCGGTGTATCACTATGAAAGAAGCGCCCCCGCTGCGTGCAGACAGCGGCGCCCATGCTGGTTTTAACGGACTTAGTATCCTTGTGTGGGGTTAACCGTAGGCAGGTCTTCACCCGCCTCAAAGGCATGCAGGTAGGCAATGACCTGGTCAATCGCATCGTTCACCGGGGTGGGCGCTGCCATGTGGGGGGTGACGATGACGCGCGGGTGCTGCCATAAGGGGCTTTTAGCGGGCAGCGGCTCTTCACAAAAAACATCCAACAACGCGCCGCGCAAGTGGCCTGGCATAGCGTTATCACCCAGTGCCTCAAGAAGCGCCTGTTCATCAATCAAGCTGCCTCGGCCTGGGTTGATCACGCTGGCGCCCTTGGGCAGTTTGGCGAGCCGTTCGGCGTTAAGAATACTCCGTGTGGCGGAGGTGTCGGGCAGGATAGTAACCACGCTCTGCACTTGGCCAAGAAGCTTGTCCAGTCCTTCCTCACCATGTAGGCACTGTACACCTGTGATGGTTTTGGGTGAACGACTCCAGCCCAGCACCGGAAATCCCGCTTGCTGCAAGGCGCTGGCAACGTGCGCACCGATAGCGCCGAGGCCGAGTACACCTACTGGCCAATCAGCTTTATCTGCCAAGCGTTGCGGCTGCCATTCAGCGTTGGCTTGCTGAGCGGTGTAACAGTCCATACTGCGGTAAAAATGTAAGACGCCATACAGTACGTAGTCGGCCATTGGCTCGCTCATGCCCGCATCGCGCAGCTTCACGATGGGGACATTGGCGGGCAGCCCTGGCGTGCCGAGTAAGTAATCTACTCCTGCGCCCAGGTTGATGATGCCTTTAAGCCGAGTCTGCTCTTTCAAGAGATACGCAGGGGCTTTCCATACCGCAAGATAGTCAGCATCTTGTCGTGCCTCTTCGGGAGCGTCGCTGGTCACGACCGTTGCGTTAGGAAGCGCTTCGGAAAGGGCGTCGCGCCATTGAGTGGCATCATCGGTGTGCACAACAATTTTCATTTCGGCTCCTGCGTGGTGAATGGGTGTCTCTCACTCTATTTATTTATCATGGGGAGGTTGTCTGCACGCTGCAAGTTATAACGTGCCACGATAGAACGAAGCGTTTGGCCTACATTGATCTCCGTGTGGTGGAGAGCTACCGGGGTGGCCGTACGTTGGCGCATTTTCAGCAGTTGGTTGAAAACAAACTTGAAAATGAGCCGTTGATTGGCCCCGGTGAGCGCGCGGTGCTGAAGCTTTTGCGTGGCCGGTTAAGAGAGCCGGCAACATGAGTTAAATAAAGGCTTTGACCCGCAACCACGGGGTGGTGCTAGTATCGGGCTAAGACGACATTGGCAAGCCTTCCATGGCGGTAGCCTGGTCGCCCTTGTGCCCCGTTGCTTGGCGTAAAAAACGCGCACCGGTTCTTGGTGATCTTTGATGGTGAGTTGCCCGATGACTCAGGTTTCCCTGCCCTTCACGCGTGAAGAGTATGCACAGCGCTTGTGGAAGGTGCGTGCTGAAATGGCCGGCCGCGGCATTGATGTATTGATCGTCAGTGATCCGTCGAATATGGCATGGCTGACCGGCTACGACGGCTGGTCATTCTACGTCCACCAATGTGTGCTGGTTGGCCTGGAAGGCGAGCCGGTATGGTTTGGGCGTCGTATGGACGCTAACGGCGCGCTGCGCACCTGTTGGATTGACCCAGTTAATATTACTTATTATCCGGATTACTACGTTCAAAATCCGGATATGCACCCGATGGATTATCTGGCGCAGTCGATCTTGCCTGATCGCGGCTGGCATACCGGCGTCGTGGGGATGGAGATGGATAACTACTATTTCACCGCCAAAGCCTACCAGAGCCTGCTACGCGAGCTGCCCCACGCGCGCTTTATTGACGCCAATGCGCTGGTGAACTGGTGCCGGGCAATCAAGTCGCCTCAGGAAATCGCCTATATGCGCATTGCCGGCAAGATTGTTGAAGGCATGCACTCGCGTATTCTGGAAGTCATCGAGCCAGGGCTTCCCAAGAGTAAGCTGGTCTCGGAAATTTACCGGGTGGGGATAGAAGGCTTTTTCGATGAAAATGGGAAAGTGTATGGCGGTGATTACCCTGCCATTGTCCCCATGCTGCCAACCGGTAAAGATGCCGCTGCTCCACATTTGACTTGGGACGATACGCCGTTTCGTGAAGGCGAGGGCACGTTCTTTGAGATTGCCGGAGTATTCAAGCGCTATCACGCGCCCATGTCGCGCACCGTATTTCTGGGACGACCGCCGACCGACTTTATTCGCGCTGAATCAGCCCTTCTGGAAGGTATCGAAAACGGCCTGGACGTTGCTAAGCCGGGAAATAGAACGGCGGATATCGCCATGGCGCTGGGGGCGGCGATGGATAAATACGGTTTTGACCGCGGTGGCGCACGCTGCGGTTACCCTATCGGTATTTCGTACCCACCGGACTGGGGCGAGCGCACCATGAGTTTGCGTCCTTCGGATGAGACCATCCTGCAACCCGGTATGACCTTTCATTTTATGCCTGGGCTTTGGGTGGAGGATTGGGGGCTGGAAATTACCGAAAGCATCCTGATTACTGAAACAGGCTGCGAGACGCTGGCCAACTTTCCACGGCAGTTATTTGTTAAATGATGATAAGTCGTTAAAGAATAAGCCGTTATAACTGATTAAGGAGTCGTTATGACCCTGCGACCAAGCCCGATTTCCGCGACTGTCGACTTTGATGCTGACGGCGTGCAGCACGGTTTTTTAAAGCTGCCCATCTCCACCGATATCTCGGCCTGGGGGGCGGTAATGATCCCGATTACCGTGGTGAAAAATGGCGAAGGCCCCACAGCGCTATTAACCGGGGGCAACCATGGCGATGAATACGAGGGGATTACTTCGCTGCTCAAGCTTGCCAATGCGCTCACCGCAGAGGACGTCAGTGGGCGGGTGATTATTGTGCCGTGCATGAATACGCCCGCCGTTATGGCCGGCAAGCGGACATCGCCGATGGATAAGGGCAATCTTAACCGCAGTTTCCCCGGTGACCCCAACGGCAGCGTAACGCTGCAAATTGCCGACTACTTTACCCGCGTTTTGGTGCCCATGAGCGATGTGGTACTGGACCTACACTCCGGTGGCCGCACGCTGGATATTCTGCCGTTTGGTGCTTCTCATGTGCTGGATGATAAAGCCCAGCAACAGGCCGCGCTGGAAGGCGCCAAAGCGTTTGGTGCGCCTTACGCCATGGTGATGTTTGAGCTGGATGCCGAAAAACTCTTCGATACTGCTTGCGAGCGCCAAGGCAAGGTGTTTGTGGCCACAGAGCTTGGCGGTGGTGGCACCTCCACGCCACAAAGTATGGCGATTACCGAGCGCGGCGTACGTAACTTTCTGACCCATTACGGCCTGCTAGAGGGCGAGGTGGATATGCCGCAAGGCGGCCAGGTCTATCTCGATATGCCTGACGCCAGCTGCTACGTACAGAGCCAGCACTCCGGCGTACTTGAGCTTTGCGTGGCGCTGGGCGATGCCGTGACCAAAGGGCAGGTGTTGGCTTACGTGTACGATATGACCCGTACCGGTAGCGAGCCGGTTGCCTACCGCGCCGAACGCGATGGCATTTTGATGGCCCGGCGCGCCCCGGCCCTGGTCAATATGGGGGACACCATTGCGGTGATTGCCGATGTCGTCGACCGCCTGGAGGCATAGCCCAAGGCATGATAAAACTCGACCGTTTTGATCTTAAAATTCTCGATATCCTTTCCCGTGATGGGCGGATCACCAAATCCAAACTGGCCGAGGCGATTAATCTCTCGGTCAGCCCCTGCTGGGAGCGGGTTAAACGCCTGGAAAAAGCCGGGGTCATTCAGGGCTATACCGCGCGCATCAATGCCGATGTACTGGTGCCGCGCAACCCTGTGTGGGTGCAAATTGAGCTTACAGCCCACAACGCCGCAAGCTTTGCGCGCTTTGAAGCTTTGGTCATGGATACGCCAGAGGTCACCGAATGTGTCGCCGTCGGTGGTGGGGTTGATTACCTGGTGAAGTTTGAAGCTCGCACGATTGATAGCTACCAGCGTCTAATGGATAAGTGGCTGGTCTCTGAGGCGGGCATTGAGCGTTACTTCACCTATATCGTGACCAAAACGGTTAAGCGTCAACCGATTGGTATTGATGTGGAGGGTACAGGCGTTGTGTGACGGATCAGCCTATACTTAACAGTAAGTGATTAAGTTACTGAGTTGCCCATTTCTATAGTGCTACTGAAATGTCGCTCACGGACCCGGTTTCGACCTTCATGTTTTGCGTCATATAACGCCTGATCAGCCGCCTGAATCAACTTGTTGAGCTCATCCACAGGAGGAGCAGGGCTAGTACACACCCCCGCACTCACGGTAACGATGCCAAAGCTTGACTGAGTGTGGGAAATGGTAAGGTTGGCGACGTTTGCCCGTATACTTTCAGCCAGTATTAAAGCGTTATGCTTAGTGCCATTACGTATTGAGCGTAAAACCAGAAATTCTTCGCCCCCAAAGCGGCACACGATATCCTCCGATGTACACACGTCGCGAATAGCCTCTGCAACTGCTTGTAGACAGCGGTCTCCCCCCGCATGCCCATAGTGATCGTTAAATGCTTTGAAATAGTCCACGTCTACAATCACAACAGCAATATGTTCTTGTGAAGCGCATTTTTGTAATAGCAATGCTGAGTCCCGGGCGAGGCCTCTACGGTTAGATAGCCCTGTTAGCGGATCTATATTGGAAATCCGTTCCAGGTCTGCATTGCGTTCAGCAAGTTCGGAACGTAACAGGTCAGTATTAATATTCTGCAGGTATAGGCGTAGCGACTCAGCGGAGAAACGATAGTTGGCCATTAACGTCAGCACTACAGCGGGGATGCCAAACGCCAAGTGGTTGACCACGTACTCAAGATTAGCGCCGGGCAGAAACCAGATAGTGGTGTAAAGGCAAACGCACACAAATAATGAGCCATAGATGCTGTATTCAAACGGCGGCGTCAGAACAATGGTAAGAACCAGTTGGAAAATCAGGCCAGCATAAAAATAGTGAAGCACGCGTGGATTTTCCGATCCCAACAGCGCTATACACCAAACCGCCGTTCCCAAAACGACGACCACTACGCTTGCAAGCTCTTTACGGCGAATGGATGCGGGTCGTTTGTAATAGGCAAACAAGAAAATGGTAAGTGGTCCAATAATTAATATGTGTAACAATAGAGATCTAAAGGTGATATCGGGCAGTATA
>NZ_JBQSYV010000026.1:0-53959 GCF_052379685.1 Halomonas sp. 111 | reverse complement strand
ACTAGCGGGTCGGTAGATCTGTTTGGCGCTGAAAAGTCGCTATTAGCGCTTCGAGTCCTGCCTGATCGTCTGCGGTAAAGCGCGCAGGTAGTGGGCTGTCCAGGTCTAGAACGCCCCATAGAAAGCCTTCTATCACAATAGGAATGACCAGCTCGGAGCGTGAGTCGGCATCGCAGGCAATATGGTCTGCGACGGCGTGTACATCATCGACCCGCTGTGTTTGCTGCTGGCGCGCTGCGGCTCCGCATACGCCTTTGCTAAAAGGGATGGGGTGGCAGGCGGGCTTGCCCTGAAAAGGCCCTAGCCCCAGGATCTCGGGTTGACGCTGAAGATAAAACCCCACCCAGTTTAGGTCAGGTACTTCCTGCTGAATAAACGCGCACATTTGAGCGCTGTTGGTAAGCCAGTCACGTGTATCAAGCAGGGCTTCGAGCTGGCGGTTGAGTAGCGCGTAATTAATGGTTGGCATCATTATCTCATCATAAACGCATCAGGCCGACACTAAGGTCGGCCTGATGAGGTGCTTGCTGAAGGGGTTATTCAGTCCAGCCCGGCACGGCAGCGCCTTTAAACAGCTCTTCAGCTTTGGCTGCTACTTCGTCGCGCTGATAGGCATCCACTAGTTGGCGAATATCTTCACGCTCTTCATCACCGCCGCGTACGGCAATAAGGTTCACGTAGGGAGACTCAGGCCCTTCTTTGATCAGGGCATCGTCAAGCTTCAAACCAGCTGGTTGGGCGAACGTGTTGTTGATAAACGCCATGTCGACATCGCGCAATACACGGGGCAACTGGGCAGCTTCAATTTCACGGAAGCGGAAGTTGCGCGGATTCTCGGCGATATCGATCGGCGTCGCTTCCAGATACTCCGGGTCGTTCAGTGTGATCAGGCCTTCGTTATGCATCAAAATCAACGCACGACCTTCATTGGAAGGATCGTTGGGCAGTGCAATCTGCGCGCCGTCGGGCAGATCTTCAATGCTATCGAATTTTTCTGAATAAGCACCGATCGGATAAACAAAGGTATAGCCTGCAACGGCAAGGTCATAGCCGCGATCGCTAACCATGGCATTCAAGTAAGGGGCGTGCTGGTAGGCGTTGGCATCAAGGCTACCGTCGGCCAGCGCAACGTTGGGCGTTACGTAGTCGGTAAATTCGATAATTTCTACATTAAGGTCGTACTCTTCTTTGGCGATCCGCGCCGCCACTTCCATGACTTCAGTTTCGGGGCCGGCAACGGTACCCATTTTCAGCGTGCGGGTTTCTGCGTTTGCAACGTTAACGGCCAGTGCCAAGGCTGTCAGGCTACCAATTATTAGTTTTTGCATGATAAGTCTCCTAATGCGTTGTATCGTCATTTTTTAATAATATTGGAATAAGAAAAATAATTCTAATGTTTTTTTGTTATAAGCGAGCATGACCAATTGCGACCACTATTTGCGATCACTTTTGCGCACCAGATAGTCGCCCAGGCTTTGAAAGCCTTGCACCATGACCACCAAAATAATCACGGTAATCAGCATAATAGTGGGGTTAAAACGGTTGTATCCATAACGGATGCCCAGGTCCCCCAGGCCGCCACCACCTACCGCTCCCGCCATAGCGGAGTAACTGACTAGCGTTACCAGCGTAATGGTTAAGCCTGTAATGATGCCGCCTCGCGCCTCTGGTACAAGTACCTTGCGAATAATCTGCCACGGGGTTGCGCCCATGGACTGAGCAGATTCCACCAGGCCCGGCGACACCTCATTGAGTGCGCCCTCTATCAGGCGCGCCACAAAAGGGATGGCCGCAATGGTTAGGGGAACTGATGCGGCGTTGATGCCTATCGAGGTGCCGACCAGCATGCGTGTGAACGGGATGATGGCTACCATCAAAATAATGAAAGGAATCGAGCGGCCAATATTAGTAATAATGCTCAATACCTGATTAAGCACTGGCTGGGCTAGAATTTGCCTTGGCCGTGTCGCGTACAACAATACGCCTAATGGTAGGCCGAGCAGTGTCGAAATGACGCCAGAGATGGCCACCATATACAGCGTATCCAGCGTGGCCTGTAAAATAAGGTCAAACATTGCGCTGGACATAACCAAGTACCTCGACTTCTAACTGGTGAGACTGAAGATAATCCATTGCCTGTTGCGTCTGCTCTATCGTGCCAAGCAGTTCTGCAATCATAAGCCCTAAGGTGCGGTCCTGAATGGACTCGACTTTGGCCTGTAAAATGCTGACATCCACATTGCACTCGCGGGCCAGGCGGGAGATAAGCGGTGTTGAGACGGCATCGCCAGAAAACGTTAGGCGTACGACGGGGTGAGTGGCCTCTCCTGGCGTATCGCTTAAGCGTTCGATCAGCTCTTTAGGGGGGCTAAGCTGGAGAAAATCGTTCAAAAATTCGCGGCCAAGCTGAGTGCTGGGGGCCGTGAAAAAGTCGCCGACTTCTGCGTCTTCCACTAGTGTGCCGTTGGAAATAAGGCTTACGCGGTGGCAAATTGACTTAACCACTTCCATTTCATGGGTAATCAACAAAATGGTGATACCCAACTGGTGATTAATATCACGCAGCAACTCAAGAATAGAGCCGGTAGTTTGTGGATCTAATGCCGATGTTGCTTCATCACACAGCAGCACATTGGGTTGGCTGGCCAGAGCGCGGGCGATAGCAACACGCTGCTTTTGGCCACCCGAGAGCTGCGCGGGATACTGTTTGGCTTTGTCAGCCAGCCCGACCATTTCCAGTAGCGGAAGTACGCGGTGTTGAATGGCGCTACGTTTTTCACCCATCAGTTCAAGCGGCAGAGCAACGTTATCAAACACGTTCCGCGTAGTAAGCAAGTTGAAGTGCTGGAAAATCATGCCAATGCGGTGACGTGCCTGGTTTAGGGCGCCGCCGTTTAAGCGAGTCATCTCTTGGCCATCCACGGTCACGCTGCCACTGGTTGGTCGCTCAAGTAAGTTAACGCAACGGATTAGCGTGGATTTTCCAGCGCCGGATAGGCCGATAACGCCGTGAATAGCGCCTCTAGGTACGTGCAAATTAACATCTTTCAAGGCGTGAACGGCGTTATTGCCGCTGCCATAAGTTTTACTGACGTTGCTAAGTTCAATCATAGCGTCTGCCTTAATAGGAGGCCAAAGACGGAGTGCAAGGGAGCAAGCGTAGGGCGAGGAATAAAAAAAAGGCCACCCTTTCGGGTGGCCATCAACGCTGGACACACCCTTTTAGCTGCACTTCACCAAACCTGTGGCTTGGTGGGCGCCCGCAATATGGGTACAAATCGGCGCCATTACATGGGCCGAAAGTCTAAGCAGCCCCTTCCTCTTTGTCAATTGAAACCGGCTGCTTTACGCGTGTGGCCGCTTAATTAGGCGCAGTCGTGCGTTTTTAAACGTTTTTAGGCGTACTGCACTTTGCTTTGCGTCCATCAAGGCATTTGATTAGCGTCACGCATGCTGCTCATCATACTTTCCCGGGTGCGGTGTGCGCATTGTTAACTTCTCACGGATAAACTTGCGCCGGGTTGATTTCGTGTTTGAATAGGCGTTTTCAAAGCGACGTAGTAAGGGTGGATTATGTTTACCGGCATCGTACAGGGCACCGCAAGTATAGTAGAGGTGCATGAACTTGACGCGTTTCGAACCCATGTAGTGGCATTACCGCCCGAAATGCGTGAAGGGTTGGAAATTGGTGCCTCAGTAGCCCATAACGGCGTGTGTTTAACGGTTACCGCTATTGATGGCGATAACGTTAGCTTTGATTTGATGCGCGAAACCCTGCGCTTGACTAATCTTGGTGCACTTGAACCGGGTGGGCGCGTCAATATAGAGCGTGCTGCACGGTTTGGCGACGAGATTGGGGGGCACTCGATGTCCGGCCATATTATCTGTATGGCCAGCGTCGTCGCGATAGAAGAAGCTCCCAATAACCGTCGGCTTTGGTTTTCTCTACCCGACACGGTTGGCCGCTTTGTGTTTGAAAAGGGGTATATCGGTGTTGATGGCATCAGTTTGACGGTCGGAGATGTGCGTCGCGCGGCAGATAATAGTGGCATTGAGTTCAGTGTGAATCTGATACCCGAAACGCTCTCACGCACCATGCTCAAAGAGCGTCTGCCTGGCGATAAGGTCAATATTGAAATTGATCCGCAAACACAGGTGATTGTCGAAACGGTCGAGCGCGTGCTGGCTAAACGATTATAAGAAAGCAGCGGGTGGTTGGCTGACCTGCTGGTTCGCTGATGGCCTGAAGATTGCTAGCGTTAGTGTCAGTGGAGGTGGCTCCGCTTAAACCGGCTGTGCGTTAGGTACTCGCATCGCGCGGGAGCTTTCGGTAATATGTGCGGCTTTTCTCGCTCCAAGGGGACGCATACTGCGTTTGCGCGAAGGATAAAACATACATGAAACTTCTGGATAAGTATTTCAAGCTCACTGAGCTAAATACGAATGTGAAAACAGAGGTGGTCGCCGGGATCACAACGTTCCTGACGATGGCTTATATCATTTTCGTAAACCCTAGCATCCTGTCGGAAGCGGGTATGGACTACGGTGCCGTCTTTGTCGCGACGTGCGTGGCGGCAGCGATTGGCTGCTTCGTGATGGGCATTTGGGCTAATTACCCCATTGCGCAAGCACCGGGGATGGGGCTTAACGCCTTCTTCACTTACGGCGTGGTGCTAGGTATGGGATATACCTGGGAAGCCGCGCTTGGTGCGGTCTTCTTCTCGGGTTTGATATTCTTCGTATTGAGTGTTTTTAAAGTCCGTGAGTGGATTATCAACTCGATACCACTCTCGCTACGCTTAGGGATTGCGGCAGGGATAGGGCTTTTTCTGGCCATGATTGCGCTTAAAAACGCAGGTATTGTGGTGGCTAATCCGGCGACTCTGGTCGCGATGGGAGATCTTTCACAGCCAGCGGCTCTTTATTCATTGCTGGGCTTTTTTGTGATTACCGCGTTGGCGTACCTGCGGGTCAAGGGCGCGGTATTAATTGGTATCCTGGGCATTACTCTCATTTCGATGCTGTTGGGCCATAATGCATACAACGGTGTGATGTCGATGCCGCCCTCTATCGCGCCTACCTTTATGGCGATGGATCTGGTGGGCGCCCTTGATGTGGCGATGCTCAGCGTTATTTTTGCGTTCCTGTTTGTTGACCTGTTCGATACATCCGGCACGCTGGTAGGGGTTGCTCATCGGGGTAATCTACTCGACAAGGATGGCAAGCTACCTCGTATCGGGCGCGCCATGATGGCCGATAGCACAGCATCCATGGCAGGCGCGGCTCTCGGCACCTCAACCACCACGAGCTATATCGAATCAACGGCGGGTATTGCATCGGGTGGGCGAACAGGCCTAACAGCCGTCGTGGTCGGTGTACTGTTTTTAATCAGTCTTTTCTTTGCGCCGTTAGCAGGCTCTATCCCGGCTTATGCCACTGCCGGTGCGCTGCTGTACGTTGCGGTACTCATGGCGGGCAGTTTATCCCATGCGAACTGGGAAGACCCAACCGATGCTGCTCCGGTATTAATTGCAGCATTGGCAATGCCGCTGACGTTTTCAATTGCTGACGGTATTGCCTTGGGCTTTATTAGCTTTGTAGGAATTAAAACGCTTTCAGGCCGGTTTAGCGACCTGAATCCTGCTGTCGTGATTCTGGCCTTGCTGTTTGCAGCGAAGTTTCTATTCCTGGGTTAATTACCCAGGCTATTTATTATTAATCTATGAGAGACGCGATGAGCATCTACGGTGACTACATTAAGTCGGTTATTCGCACCGTTCCTGATTGGCCTGAGCAGGGGGTGAACTTTCGTGATATCACTCCGTTATTACAAAACAGTGCGGCGTTTCGCAAACTAATTGATAGTTTCGTGCATCGCTATCAGGAAATGAACCTGGATGCCATCGCCGCGATTGATGCGCGTGGTTTCATTATCGGTGCACCGCTCGCCTATGAGCTAGGTTGTAGCTTTGTACCGGTGCGCAAAAAAGGCAAACTGCCTTTTAAAACGATCAGTGAAACCTACAAGCTGGAATACGGTCATTCGGAAGTAGAACTACATTCTGACGCTTTTCAGGAAGGTGACCGGATCCTGCTGATGGATGACCTGATTGCCACCGGTGGCACTATGCTGGCCGCCGCCAACCTTATTCAGCGTTCTGGCGGGCATGTCGTAGAAACCGCCACTATTATTGACCTACCCGAGTTGGGCGGTTCTCAGAAAATTCGCGATGCTGGCTTCAGCGTATTCGCGGTATGTTCTTTCAACGAAGACGAGTAACGCCTCTCATGAGCAGCGAACGCTATCACCAACACTTCATTATTTCCTGGGACCAGCTGCACCGAGATGTGCGTCAGCTTTGCCACCAAATGATGGAGCGGGACTTCAAGGGTATTGTGGCGATTACCCGTGGCGGGTTAATCCCGGCGGCACTTATTGCACGTGAGCTTAACGTGCGCCTGATTGATACGATCTGTATTAAAAGCTATGACCATATGGATCAGGGCGGTCTGAATATCATGAAGGGCGTTGACCATGATGGCGAAGGTTGGCTGTTGGTCGATGATCTGGTGGATACCGGTAAAACCGCGCGTGCGGTACGTGAAATGATGCCTAAAGCGCATTTTGTCACTATCTATGCCAAGCCAGAAGGGCGCCCCCTGGTTGACCAATATCTCACTGAAGTGGCTCAGCAGTGCTGGATTCAATTCCCTTGGGATATGGGAGTTGCCTATGTTGAGCCTCTCGTTGATCAAGTTAAAAGGACTTATGACTAATCCATTAACGAACGACTGGGGCCGGTGGCTCGGTGATGAATTTCAAGCCGACTATATGAAGGCGTTGAAACAGTTCTTGGCTCAGGAAAAAGCGGCTAAAAAGGTTATTTACCCTCACTCTTCTGATTGGTTTCGTGCGTTTGAACTGACGCCATTGGAAGAGGTGAAAGTCGTTATTCTAGGTCAGGACCCGTACCACGGCCCCCGTCAAGCGCATGGGTTAAGCTTTTCTGTTCAGCCGGGGGTGAAAATCCCCCCGTCGCTTGCCAATATTTATAAAGAACTGGCAAACGATGTGGGCGTTAAACCGGTGCCGCATGGCAGCCTGGTTAGCTGGGCCAAACAAGGCGTTTTGCTGTTAAACACGGCGTTAACCGTTGAGCAAGGCAATGCCGCGTCGCATCGCGGCAAAGGTTGGGAGCCGTTTACCGATCGAGCAATCGAAACGGTAAGTCAGCATGCTCCGCCGTGCGTGTTTTTGTTATGGGGTAGTCATGCGCGCCAGAAAAAAGCGCTGATTGATCAGCAGCGCCATTTAGTGCTGGAGTCTCCCCATCCTTCGCCGCTGTCTGCCCATCGGGGCTTTTTTGGCAATCACCAGTTTTCTCAAGCGAACCAGTTCCTGGTGGGGCAAGGACGTTCGCCCGTTGAATGGCAACTGCCCGAAAGCGCTTAACCTGATGGACAGATGCAGGTAGAATGCGCGCAATTTTGTATGCCTGAAGATGCGGCCTGAGTCGTTATCCTGATATCACACTGCAGTGAGGAAGCCCCATGAGTGTCTACGCCATTAACCATCCGCTTGTTCAACATAAGCTGGGACTGATGCGCGAAGTTGATTTGAGCACCAAGAGCTTTCGTGAACTGGCAGGTGAAGTGGCCAAGCTCTTGACTTACGAGGCCACGAAAGGTCTGGAGCTTGAGGATCACGAAATTCAAGGTTGGAACGGCGAGCCTATCGCCACGCGCCGACTTAAAGGTAAAAAAGTAACGGTTGTGCCCATTCTGCGGGCTGGTTTAGGCATGCTGGAAGGCGTTACGGATTTGATTCCCAGTGCGCGCGTCAGCGTTGTCGGCCTTTATCGCGATGAAGAAACGCTGCAGCCTGTGCCGTATTTTGCGAAATTCGCCAACGATATTGAAGAGCGCATGGCGCTGGTGATTGACCCGATGTTGGCAACCGGTGGTTCCATGATCGCCACACTGGACATGCTGCGTGAGCGGGGCTGTGAGCATATGAAGATCATTGTTCTTGTCGCTGCTCCCGAAGGCATCAAGCGTGTGCAGGATGCTTACCCAGACGTGGAAATTTATACGGCCTCGGTAGACGATCGGCTCGATGAGAATAGTTATATCGTGCCGGGATTGGGAGATGCCGGCGATAAGATATTTGGAACGCGTTAAGCGTTTTGCCTAACGGTGCCCCTTACGCTTTGCGTTGGGGGCATTTTTTTGCCTTTTCGATATAAATTGATTCCTGGGAGTTGAGTGATGAGTAATGCTGGCAGCCGGTCCGAGTCTTGGCCGAAGGTACTGCTGACCGGAGCACAAATGCTGTTTGTCGCATTTGGCGCGTTGGTACTGGTTCCACTGTTAACGGGCCTGGATCCAAGTGTTGCACTTTTTACTGCCGGTGCGGGAACGTTAATATTTCATGCGGTTACTAAGCAGTCGGTGCCGGTATTTTTGGCGTCCTCGTTTGCGTTTATCGCGCCTATCCAGGGGTCTATTGCCAGTTTCGGTGTTTCCGCGACGCTTGGCGGTTTAATGGTAGCCGGTCTTGTGTATGTCATTATTTCCCAGATCATACGCGTACGCGGTATCGGTTGGCTAAATCGTTTATTACCGGCGGTGGTGGTTGGCCCGGTCATCATGGTGATTGGCCTGGCGTTAGCGCCGGTGGCCGTTAGCATGGCAACCGGGGAAACCAGCGACAATATCAGCTATGGTCAAGCGATCTTTTTATCCATGGCCAGCCTGCTGGTGACGCTGGTATTAGCGGTATTTGGGCGTGGCCTGCTGCGCTTGATTCCCATTATGGGGGGTATTGTTACCGGTTATGCACTCTCCCTGGTGATGGGGGTTGTCGATTTTACACCGGTACATGAAGCGGCCTGGCTTGGAATACCCAGTTTTACGGCGCCTAGCTTTCATTGGGCGGCTATTTTATTCATGATTCCTGTGGCCATTGCGCCTGCGGTTGAGCATATCGGAGATATGGTGGCGATTGGTTCGGTAACGCGTAAAAATTATCTCGAAAAACCGGGCCTGCACCGTACATTGCTGGGCGATGGTTTGGCGACCATGGTGGCGGCACTGTTTGGCGGTCCACCCAATACGACGTATTCCGAAGTAACCGGTGCCGTAACACTGACGCGGGCGTTTAACCCTGTTTATATGATTGTCGCGGCGATTATCGCCATTCTGCTGGCCTTTATTTCCAAGCTGGGTGCACTGTTGCAAACGATTCCAGGTCCGGTAATGGGCGGCATTATGACGCTGCTGTTTGGCTCGATTGCTGTCGTCGGAATGAATACGCTAGTACGTGCGGGTCAGTCGCTAACCGCGCCACGCAATCTGGTGGTGGTGTCGTTGATTTTAGTGTTTGGTATTGGCGGCATGCAATTTGGGGGAGGTCAATTTACCCTGCAGGGCGTAAGCTTGGCGGCTCTCGTAGGTATCGTACTGAATTGGCTATTGCCTCGTGAGCGTGAAGGGGAGTAACAGCTCCCTCGTCCTTATCAGGATTCATTACCAGGGAAGGAGACATGTATATGGTAAGTAATGTAGCCACTGCATTTCCCGTACTCGGCGTTGTCGCTTGGAGTGGAACGGGAAAAACGACGCTACTAACGCAGTTGCTGCCACGGTTGCGCCAAGCAGGGCTAAAGGTAGCTGTCATAAAGCATGCCCATCACAGTTTTGAAGTGGATAAACCTGGTAAAGATAGCTATGAGCTGCGTAGCGCCGGGGCGGCACCGATGCTGGTCGCCTCACGGGAACGCTTTGCGCTAATGCAGGAAACGCCGGGTCAGGATGAGCCAGACCTGGCAGCGTTGCTGGCAATGATGGCTTACCATGAGCCAGACCTTGTGATTGTCGAAGGATTCAAAGCATGGCCCATTCCCAAGCTCGTACTGTATCGTAAGGGAATTGGAGAGCCGTCTATTCTTCATGATGCGACGATTCAGGCGGTGGCGCTTGATGATCAACCACCGGTTGAGCTTGACCCCCGGATTACCCCGCTAAACCTTAATGATATCGATGCAATTACTCACTGGGTGCGTACGTGGGCTAGCACTCAACCCAATGGCACATTTTTAAAACATAGGTGATAAACATGCAGCTAACCCACCTCAATACGCGTGGTGAAGCTAATATGGTCGATGTGGGTGATAAGCACGAAACACGTCGTGAGGCCGTCGCCTCGGGGCGGATTTTAATGCAGCCAGAAACGCTGAAGCTGCTAAGTGATGGCGAGTTACCCAAGGGCGATGTCATTGCAACGGCCCGGATTGCCGGTATTCAGGCCGCGAAGCGTACCCATGAATTGATTCCCTTATGTCATTCGTTGGCGCTTTCCAAAGTCTCCATTGAATTTGATATCGACCCTGCGCAGGGCTGTGTCCACGTGACGGCACTGTGCCGATTAAATGGACGCACGGGTGTTGAGATGGAGGCGCTTACCGCGGTGTCGGTCGCGTGTTTAACGCTCTACGATATGTGTAAAGCCGTCGATAAGGATATGTGTATCGACGCTGTTCAGCTTGAAAGCAAACGCGGCGGCGTACGTGGTGATTATCAGCGCAGTGCTCGCCCGCAAGCCCCCATTGTGACGGGAGAAGGGACGGCAGGCGAAGTGACACTAGGCGAACGCTGCGCCTCGCCCTGTGTTCGGGTGAAGTTTTTAGCCGAGCTGCGTGAACGTGTCGGTGTGAGTGATACGGTGCTTGACCTGGACCAGGTGCCGAGCCGTGATATTGCGGGTTTGAAGGCTGCGCTGAGCCAGCGTGATACGCGATTTAGCGTGCTCACCGACCAGCGGACGCTGTGTGCGATTAACCAGGTGATGGCCAACGATAGCGCACGGATTACTGACGAGGATGAAGTCGCCTTTTTTCCACCCGTGACAGGGGGCTAAACGATGAATATCCAGGTCCGAGTCCAGTCAGCGCCTTTTTCATTAGGCGATGGCTATGCGTCGACGCTCGCCCAGCGAACCGATATTGGCGCGGTTGTCAGTTTTACAGGGTTGGTTCGGGACTTTAACGAGTCGCCTGATGTCACCGGGCTTACCCTGGAACATTACCCCGGTATGACAGAGCGGACGCTGGAGCAGATAGGCGAACAGGCGTGGCAGCGCTGGGCGCTTCAAGCGGTTTATATTGTTCATCGGGTGGGCTACCTGGCGCCGGGGGACCCCATCGTTAGGGTGCTGGTGGCGAGCGCTCACCGGCGCGAAGCATTTGAAGCGTGTGACTTTATTATGGATTTTTTAAAAACCCAAGCGCCGTTCTGGAAAAAGGAGCATTCCACTCAGGGTGAGTATTGGGTGAAAGAGCGCGCTACCGATTGGCAAGATGCCGAGCGCTGGTCATAAGGCTATTACAGTGCCCGCCTGGCGAGTGCGCTGCGTTCTACAGGATTCGGTTACGCCTCGTTGCGTTTATAGAGGCGCTTCCGCAGCCATTATTTGTAAGTGGACCTCAGGCATGTGCTGCATGTGGTCCGCCAACCAATGAATCAAGCGTGGCTGTAGCGCAAGGCGCAAATCAGCCAGCGTATCCGCTTTAATCTCCTCCAGCTGATTGTCCAGCCATTCGCTAAAGCTATCTTCGTCGAGCGGGCTGGCGCTACTGCTATCCAGCATCAAGCGACCGATGCGCCACCATCCGGTATCGCTGGCCGCGACAGGCAGGGCGAGAAATAAACTGCCTCGGCGCGTCGTGGTTTTGGTGGCCTCCAGGCCCGGATGCGGTACAACGCTATTTTGATTAACGATACAGGGCGGTTGAGGGTGGCGGGCTTCGCAGCGCAGTCCCAAGTGGTCCATAACGATCATGTCGCCATTAACGGGTGCTAAAGGTGCGCTGATGCCCAAGGAGTCTGCAATCGCTTGGTGGGCCTGCTGGTGGCGCGCTTCGCCGTGCACGGGGATCAAATATTTGGGCCTGATCCACTGGTAGAATGTGATGAGTTCTTCTTGCGCAGGGTGGCCTGTGGCGTGCAGCTCTGGATGATTAACCTCATCAAAGATCGTGACCCCAAGTTGGACCAAGCGTTTTTTGAGCTGCTCAATGGGGCGTTCATTGCCGGGGATAGCTTTGGCAGAGAAAATGACGTTATCGCCAGGCTCAAGGTCAATAAACGGGTGGCGCCCTTGGGCGAGTCGTTGCAGTGCTGCACGAGGCTCACCCTGGCTACCTGTGGCGATAATCACCACTTCATCGGGGGGCAAATAGCCCAAATCATGAGGGGGGACAAGCGCTGGGAAGTCATCCATGTAGCCAAGTCCGCGTGCAATGCTCACCATGCGCTCCATGGATCGCCCCATCAAACTGACCCGACGGCCGCATTGATGAGCCGCCCGGCCAATGGCCAGTACGCGTGCCAGGTTGCTTGCAAAACAGGAGACCACGACGCGGCCTTTGCATTCCTTCAGGCTTTTAGCCAGCGCTTTAGCCACATCGCCTTCACTGCTGGAGTGGCCAGGCAGAGGGGCATTGGTTGAATCACCTACTACTAAATCAATCGGGGCAAGCGCTCGAAAGTGCGCCGCGTTAATGGGCGTGCCAATCAACGGCTCTGGGTCCAGCTTCCAATCCCCTGTGTGCATTATGCGGTAATCGCCCATCACGATGACCAGCGCGCAGCTTTCAGGGATCGAATGGGTAACCGGCAAATAGCGCACCGAAAAGGGTGCCGTTTCCATTGCTTCGCCCGGCTCGATAATCTTAATCGCGGCGCTACTTAGCTGGTGTTCAGCGAATTTTGCACGTAAGAGACCTGCCGCAAGCGGGGTGGCATAGATAGGGCAGTTCCACTTGGGCCATAACCAGGCAACCGCGCCAATGTGATCTTCATGTCCATGCGTTATAAATAACGCTTGGGGCGTTATGTTCAGTGCCTCGGCGGTGCCCAGGTTAGGTACTTGAAGGGGCGAGTTAGGCAAATCCTGGCGAATCATCATGCCGCAGTCGACCGCGATCCAGTGATCGTCGTATCCATACAGCGTTAGATTCATGCCGATTTCACCACACCCACCCAGCGGCAGTAGGCGCAGAGGTGGGCGGCGGCGAGGACGAAGTTGAACGCGTGGTGGATGCATCGGTTATGAAAAGCCTAAAAAGTAATGCCTTAACTATACGGGAAGGCAGGGGCGGCTAACAATGACCCCCGACATTAGATAACGGTGCTTCGTTAATAGGGTTCCGGTACACTAGGCAGCCGTTATTTACGGCGTCGCTATTTAGCCGCTGTTTGCGGCGCCGTTGCACTATGCCAATAGACGATACCAATAGTGGTTTGTCATTTGTATTTCGTAGGTCGTCAAGAGTACTTCACATGTCTCATTATTACCGTTTAGTCGTTTCCTGCCCCGATCAGGTGGGTATTGTTGCCCGTGTGTCTGGATTTATTGCTCAACAAGGCGGCTCTATCACCGAGGCCAGTCAGCATTCTGACTTGCAAACGGGCCGCTTTTTTATGCGTTATGAGATATTGGCCGATTCGCTTGGCATGTCCGTTGAAACATTACGCAGCGCCTTTGAGCCAATTGCTCAAGAGTTTTCCATGCAGTGGGCGCTAATGGATACTCAAAAGCGTCGGCGCGTCATCCTCATGGTCTCCCGTGAGTCTCACTGCCTGGTGGATTTACTTTACCGTTGGCAGGCAGGTGAGCTGGATTGTGATATCGCCGGTGTGATTTCTAATCACGAAGACATGCGCTCAATCGCTGAGTGGTACGGTATTCCTTATCACCATGTGCCGGTGGACCCGAATAATAAGGAAGAGTCGTTTACTCAGGTGCAGGAGCTTATTGATAACGCGCGAGCGGACTGTATTGTATTGGCGCGCTATATGCAGATCCTGCCCCCGTCGTTGTGTGAGCGCTATGCTGGGCAGGTAATTAATATTCACCACAGCTTCTTGCCTTCATTTGCCGGTGCCAAGCCTTACCATCAGGCTTATGAACGTGGCGTAAAACTAATTGGCGCGACGTGCCACTACGTGACGGAAGAGTTGGATGCCGGGCCGATTATTGAGCAGGATATTCATCGCGTGAGCCATTGCCATACGCCAACCGACCTGGTTCGCTTTGGGCGCGATGTAGAAAAAGCCGTATTGGCGCGAGGCCTGCGCTGGCATCTGGAGGACCGCGTTTTGATCCACGGCAATAAGACCGTTGTCTTTAGCTAAGCGTTTTTAAAACTGTTTAAGCTGAACCAGTAACAAAACAAGGGGGTGGTCATGAAAATGGCCACCCCCTTGATGCTTTTAAAATCCAATTTCACGCAAACGGCTTATTAGCCTAGTGCTTGGCCATTACCGCCACGGATGACGCCTACACCTACGCCTTCAATATCCAGGGATTGGGTTCGCAGGTCGATTTCAATCGGTGCAAAATCAGCGTTTTCCGCAATCAGCATGACCTGATGCCCTTGGCGTTGAAAGCGTTTTACGGTGACTTCATCTTCCAGCCGCGCAACGACGATTTGCCCATCACGTACACGGTCAGTGCGGTGCACCGCCAGTAAATCGCCTTCCAGGATGCCCACATCCTTCATGGATAAACCGCGTACCCGCAGGAGGTAGTCGGCTTTAGGGGTGAAATATTCTGCGGGTAGCGGGCAGTAACGGTCGATATGCTCCGCTGCAAGGATCGGACTGCCAGCGGCCACTTCACCGATGACTGGCAAGCCCATCGGCGGAAGATCATTGCTGTTGGCTGCAACGGTGGCGGGTAATTCGCTAACGTCCTGAGCTTCCTGGTTGGGGAGGCGAATCCCCCGCGACGTATTGCGAATAATCCGGATAACGCCTTTACGCTCAAGAGCACGTAGATGCTCTTCAGCGGCATTGGGGGATTTAAAGCCCAAGGCCTTGGCAATTTCGGCGCGGGTGGGAGGGTAGCCGAATTCACCCATGGTTTTTACTATAAAATCAAAAACATGTTGCTGACGTGCTGTGAGTGGCCGCGACATACCAAACTCCATAAACAATAAAAGACAGTCGGTATCTGTCTGCTTGATCAGTATGTGTTTAAGTATACAGTATGTTGCTCTATCCAGTACATGGTTAAAAAAGCAGCTTGTTAAAACACTGTCTGTGAGCGGTAAGACGTTTGAATTAACGCTAATGCGCAGGGTAGCCAAATAAAAAAACGGTGAATAAGGGTGATTGAGCCTGATTAAGATATGACTTACTATTCTGGCATGTTTTAAACACTCGTTTCTCCGGAGGCCATAATGGCACAATCTGACACGGTGTCACGCATTCTGGATACCGCTGAGGTGCTGTTTGCAGAGCGTGGCTTTGCTGAAACGTCACTGCGTAACATTACCAGTAAAGCGCGAGTAAACCTGGCGGCTGTTAATTATCATTTTGGTTCCAAGAAAGCCCTTATCCAAGCCGTATTCTCACGCTATCTAGACCCGTTTACTCAGCGTTTTCATGGTGCGCTCGATGAGCTTGAAGCCCACTATGCCGATCGCGCCATCCCCCTGGAAGAGCTACTTGAAACAATGGCCACCACGGTGCTGGCAGTGCCTGCTGAACGGGATAGCTTGAAAGTCTTCATGCGCTTATTGGGGTTAGCCTATAGCCAAGCGCAGGGGCATTTACGGCGCCATATTCAAGAGCAATATGGGGATGTGTTTACCCGCTTTACCGGGCTTGTGCGTAAGGCGACTCCTGATTTACCCGATGCCGAGCGTTTTTGGCGGCTGCACTTTATGTTGGGTACGGTTATCTTCACCTTGTCGGGGCTGGATGCGCTACGTGATATCGCCTCCAAGGATTATCAGGAGCAGGTGACTGTGCGTGATTTAGTGCGACGCTTGCGCCCTGTGGTCGTTGCCGCCATGAATGCTCCACTGCCGCAAGAGGTTGAAGGAGCGCAGCATGCGAACGCCCCTGTTAGCTGAGTTGCCACCTGAAAAAGACGGCTGGATCGAAATTGATACCGGCGCACAAATCCTGCGCTGGTGGCAGGGTCAAACACCAGACTTTGAGTGCGCTATCTCTACTGGACGCGCTGGCGTTGGCCAGCAAGAAGGAAGTAGCCAAACGCCGCATGGCTGGCACTATGTTCGCGCGGCAATTGGCCACGAACAGCCGGTCAATGCGGTATTTAGAGGCAGGCGTTTTACCGGTGAAATTTTCTCAAGTGACTTGGCCGACGCTCATCCGACACGTGATTGGATTTTGACGCGTATTTTATGGCTGTGTGGGTTAGAGCGAGGATTTAACCGTGCAGGCACGGTCGACTCTCAGCGCCGCTATATTTATGTACACGGAACGCCGCCCGATCAACCGATGGGCAAACCTGCTTCACATGGCTGTGTTCGTATGCGAAACGAGGACCTGCTTTATATCTTTGAGCGCGCCGTGCCTGGAACGCCTGTTTGGCTACATGGCAGCCATCTGTAATGGCCTTACGCAGAGGCTTTTTTGACTCTGTGCGTTGATCGTCTAAAATCATCGGCCCTTTTGTTGGATCCCTGCTAATGACTCAACCTATTGGCCCGGTCATGCTCGACCTGGAAGGGCCTGAATTATCCAATGCTGAAAAGCGCTTGCTGCTTGAACCTGCTGTCGGTGGCGTGATTTTGTTTGCCCGTAATGTGGAAGACGCCTATCAGGTGCGCAAGCTGTGTAGCGATATAAGGCGTATACGGGGCGATCTTTTATTGGCGGTTGACCAAGAGGGTGGCCGCGTACAGCGTATCAAAAAAGGGCTTACCCGCTTACCGGCCATGGCCCGGGTTGGCGAGCGTTATGCTCAAGACCCTGAAGAAGGCCGCTCTCTCGCCATAGACGCAGGTTGGTTGCTTGGCATGGAAATGGCCGCCTGTGGGCTGGATTTAAGCTTTGCACCAGTGCTTGATGTGGATAGCGGAGTTTCTAGCGTCATCGGCGACCGTAGTTTCAGTGGTGACCCTGAGCACGTTGCTCAATTAGGCGCCGCTTTTGTTGAGGGCTTACATCAGGCGGGCATGGGCGCTGTGGGTAAACACTTCCCTGGTCACGGCGGCGTAGCCGCGGATTCCCATGTCGCACTGCCCATTGATGAGCGTTCAATGGAGGCAATTAAACAGCGTGACCTTGTCCCCTTTGAACAGCTAGCCTCCCAGCTGGATGGCATTATGCCCGCGCATGTCATTTATCGAGCGTTTGATACACGCCCGGCGGGCTTTTCGCCCAGTTGGTTGGGGATGCTGCGTGAATCGCTGGGCTTTAAAGGCTGTATTTTTTCAGATGATTTAAGTATGGCAGGTGCTCACGAAGCGGGCTCGCCACGCGAGCGTGCCGCTGCTGCACTCGCCGCTGGCTGCGATATGTTGTTGGTGTGTAACGACCGTGCCGCTGCGCTTGAGGTCGTTGAAGCCAGCCAGGGCATCGCCAATAAGCGCCCTGCGAAACTCCGCTATGGCCGTGCACGACCTGATTTGGATGCGCTGAGCGCGCTGGGGCGTTGGCGACGTACGCATGCCAGGCTAGAAGCGCTGGCGGACTTCCCTAACCCCACCTGATTTTTCTTTTCGCAATATTGCTACATTTTTGGGAGTTACCCCATGTCCAAATTGGATAAAGAAGCGCTTGAGTCATTGGACTCAATGCGCCAGCTAATGGAAACAGCAGACTGCCTGATCTCTCAGGAAGAAGTCGAGCGGGCGCTGGATCGCATGGCGGAGGCCATTACTGAAGACCTGGGGGACAAACTGCCGGTTTTTTATTGTGTGATGAACGGTGGCTTGATTACGACCGGGCATCTGCTGACCCGATTGGGGTTTCCGCTGGAAGTGGACTATTTGCATGCCACGCGTTATCGCAACGAGCTGCGCGGTGGCGAGCTTTTCTGGCGTGTGTCGCCTGAAATTCCCATGGCCGGGCGCCACGTCGTCATCGTGGATGACATTTTGGATGAAGGATCGACGCTCGCCGCAATTCTTGCTTACTGTAAAGAAGCTCAGGCAGCCAGCGTTACGACTGCCGTCCTAGTGGATAAGCAACATAACCGCAAAGCGGTGCCGGGCTTGAAAGCTGATTACTGCAGCCTGGAAGTCGCGGACCGCTATGTGTTCGGTTTTGGTATGGACTACAAAGGCTACTGGCGTAACGCCCCAGGTATCTTCGCCCCCAAAGGCATGTAATTTTTAGCGTTGTACATTTAGTGCTGGTTTAGCGGGGGGAGAAGCGCCTCGCTAAGCCTGTCTCGGCAATCATTCGTGTCGAAATTTCTTCTACTGAAAAGCGCGTCGCATCAATAAACGGAATATGCATAATCCGGTAAAGCGCTTCGGCCTGTTCGACTTCCTGCAGACACTGATCCATTGAGCTATAGCGGCTGTTCGGCCGACGCTCATTGCGTATGGCGGATAGCCTGCGAGCATCAATAGTCAACCCAAACAACTTGCGCTGGTGCGGTGCTAACACCTTGGGCAGCTTGAGCGTGCCGTCTTCGTCAAGGTCGTCCTCGGTAAGCGGGTAGTTAGCCGCTCTAATGCCAAACTGAAGCGCTAAATAAAGCGATGTGGGTGTTTTGCCACAGCGCGATACGCCCACTAAAATAATATCGGCTTTGTCATATTGATGCGTACGGGCGCCATCGTCGTTATCGAGTGCGAAGTGTACCGAATGAATCCGGTCCATATAGACGTCGTCACTGCCAATCGAGTGAGTTCTTCCCACGCTGTAAGAAGAGTGGGTGCCTAATTCCTGCTCCAAGGGTTTCAAAAAGGTAGAAAAGATATCCACCTTGAAGCCCGGCGCTTGGCGAATTACATCGCGTATCTGCTGGTCAACGATGGTATCGATAATGATCGGTTGTTGCTCATCTCGAGCGGCAGTGGATTCAATAACCCGGGCAAGCGCTTCGGCTTTTTCAAGCGTATCGATATAAGGCTTGGTCAGCATGTTGATCTCAATATCGCTGAATTGAGCCAACAGGCTGCGACCCAGGCTCTCGGCCGTAATACCGGTACCATCGGAAATAAAGAAAGCTGTCCGCTTCATAATCACGCCCGTCAATTAAATAATAGATACGCTATTGTGTGCCGAGCGTTCGCTAAGCACAACGCCCCAGGCGACTACATAAACTGCCCGTATACGCCTTATGTTGTAAAAATCCTCCACTCCCTTCGCTATTAGACCAATGGCGAATAGGGTGGCACGGTGATAGGGTGACACGATCAATGATTGGCGATCTAAAAGATTGCATCAACGTCTTAAAGCGAGGGGGTTGCGTGGAAGAGTACATTCTGTGGTTCGATCAGTTAGGTATGGCCGACGTCGAACGCGTGGGTGGTAAAAACGCCTCGCTGGGCGAGATGATTTCCAATCTGTCGGGTGCCGGGGTAACCGTACCGGGTGGATTTGCCACTACGGCTCACGCATATCGTGAATTCCTCTCTCATGAAGGGCTTAACGAGCGCATTAACAGCACGCTATCGCGCCTGGACGTTGATGATGTTAAAGCACTGGCGGAAGCGGGTACTAATATTCGCCAATGGATCATTGATACGCCGCTGCCGCCCGCTTTTGAAAGTGCACTGTGTCAGGCCTATGAGCAACTGCAGGAGCAGCACCCTCAACTGAAAGTAGCGGTGCGCAGCTCGGCAACCGCGGAAGATCTGCCGGATGCCTCTTTTGCGGGCCAGCAGGAAACTTTCCTGAATATCGAAGGTTTCGATAATATCAAACGCGCTGTACACGAGGTGTTTGCCTCGCTGTTTAATGATCGCGCAATTTCCTACCGCGTTCACCGTGGCTATGCGCATGAAAACGTCGCACTGTCAGCGGGTGTCCAAAAAATGGTGCGCTCTGAGACGGGTGCCTCTGGGGTCATGTTTACCCTGGATACCGAATCAGGCTACCGCGATGCTGTCTTTGTGACGGCCTCGTGGGGGCTGGGCGAAACGGTTGTGCAAGGTGCCGTCAACCCTGATGAGTTTTATGTTCATAAGGGCACGTTAGCCGCTGGACGCCCGGCAGTTTTACGGCGTAACCTGGGGTCCAAACTCATCAAGATGGTTTACGGCCAGGAAACCAGTGCTGGTAAATCCGTCGACACCGTTGATGTGCCGCTTAATCAGCGTAATCGTTTCTGTATTAGCGACCAGCAGGTGATGGATCTTGCCCATCAGGCAGTGACGATTGAGCAGCACTACGAGCGCCCCATGGATATTGAGTGGGCGCTTGATGGTGACGACGGTAAGCTCTATATCGTGCAGGCACGCCCTGAAACGGTGGTCTCGCAGCAGGAAGGCGGCAAGTTAGAGCGTTTCCAGCTGCGCGAGAAGGGCCGTACCCTGATTACCGGCCGGGCGATTGGTCAGCGCATTGGCCGCGGCACGGTCAAAGTGGTCATGAGTCCGGAAGATATGGATAAGGTTCTTGACGGTGACATTCTGGTGACCGACATGACGGATCCAGACTGGGAGCCCATTATGAAGCGGGCTTCAGCCATTGTTACCAACCGTGGCGGGCGTACCTGCCATGCGGCGATTATTGCTCGTGAGCTGGGCATTCCGGCGGTGGTTGGGTGTGGTGACGCTACACAGCAGCTCAGAGAAGGCACCGATGTCACCGTTTCCTGTGCCGAAGGTGACACCGGCCACGTTTATGATGGCCTGCTGGATTTTGACTGCAAGGTTTCAAGCGTCGATGCCATGCCTGAAATCCCGTTCAAGATTATGATGAACGTGGGCAACCCTGATCGCGCATTTGGGTTTGCCAGCCTGCCTAACGCAGGCGTAGGGCTTGCCCGGCTTGAGTTCATCATCAATCGTATGATTGGCGTTCACCCTAAGGCGCTGCTGGATTACGCAACGCTGCCCGCTGATTTGCAGCAGGTGATTGACCTCCGTACCGCAGGCTATACCGACCCGGTAACTTTCTACGTGGACAAGCTGGTGGAAGGCATCTCCACGTTGGCAGCGGCCTTTTACCCTCAGCGGGTTATCGTGCGTTTGTCTGACTTCAAGTCCAACGAGTACGAAAACCTGATTGGCGGTAAGCTTTACGAGCCGGGCGAAGAGAATCCCATGTTGGGCTTCCGTGGGGCTTCGCGGTATATCTCGGACGCTTTCCGGCCCTGCTTCGAGCTTGAGTGTCGCGCCTTAAAATACGTACGCGACGAGATGGGGCTTGATAACGTCGAAATCATGGTGCCCTTTGTACGCACCACCGATGAAGCCAAGCAGGTGGTTGATCTGTTGGCAGAAAACGGCTTGAAGCGCGGCGATGCAAGCGGGCTGAAAGTGATCATGATGTGCGAGTTACCTGCTAATGCATTGTTGGCTGAAGAATTTCTTGAACACTTCGACGGCTTCTCAATCGGCTCTAACGATCTTACGCAGTTAACGCTGGGGCTGGACCGTGACTCAGGCATCGTGGCGCATCTGTTTGATGAGCGTAATGCGGCGGTGAAAAAATTGTTGGCAATGGCTATTCAGGCTTGTAAAGCCCAAGGCAAATATGTGGGTATTTGTGGGCAAGGGCCCTCAGATCATCCTGAATTGGCTAAGTGGTTGATGGAGCAGGGGATTGATTCGGTATCCCTCAACCCTGATGCAGTACTTGAGACGTGGTTTATGTTGGCAGGCGAGACAATCACCTAACGTCGACCTGTAAACCGCTATTTTGCGCCCGGCCATTGTGCCGGGCGCATGCGTTTTATAGGCTACTCTGTTGTGTGGTTACTTACTTGATATTTCCCAGGATGCGAGAGGGCAGTGTAATGTCCCCAAAAAGGATTAAATTAGCACTATCAGGATTGCTGTTAGTGCCGGTCTATAGCTTTGGGTTTAGCTATGAAACCCCCTCTATAACGCCAGAAGTTGGGTCGGGGTATGAGGAAAAACCCGGCTGGGCGGCGGAGTCGTTTGCAGTCGCGGCGGCTAACCCGTTGGCAACGGATGCAGGCTACCAAGTGTTGGCAAATGGTGGCAATGCCATTGACGCTGCTATCGCTGTGCAAATGGTGTTAACACTGGTCGAGCCCCAGTCCAGCGGCATTGGCGGTGGCGCTTTTTTAATGTTCTATGATGGCTCAAACGTTCAGGCTTACGACGGCCGAGAGACAGCGCCTGGTGCGGTGACAGGGGAGCTGTTCATGGAAAATGGCGAGCCGCTGCCCTTTGCAGATGCGGTAGCCAGTGGACTTTCTGTTGGTGTGCCAGGCACGGTGCGAATGTTGGAACAGGCGCATAAAGAGCACGGCCAGTTGGCTTGGGAGGCGCTTTTTGAACCCGCTATTACGCTTGCCGAGGAAGGGTTTGCCGTTAGTCAACGGCTGCACACCAGCCTTGCCAATGATGAAGCGTTACGTAGTGACCCGCTCGCCGAGAACTTCTATTACCAGCCTAACGGCGAGCCGCTAGCGGTTGGCGACACGTTAAAAAACCCGGCGTTGGCGAGCATATTACGCCAAATTGCGACCAACGGCAGCGCGGCCTTTTATGAGGGCGACATTGCTGAGGATTTAGTAAATCGTGTACAGAACCATCCGGTGCGGCCAGGCAGCATGACCCTTGAGGATGTTGGCGGCTACCAGACAATTGAGCGGGAACCGCTGTGTACGCCATGGCAACAGTGGGAAGTGTGCGGATTTCCTCCGCCTTCGTCTGGGCATATTACCATTATGCAAATACTGGGCCTTTTAGATCAGCAGCCGTTGTTGGAAGCACCCTTGGATAACGGCGTATCCAGCAGTGGTTGGCTGCATCAGTTTTTGGAGGCTTCTCGGCTGGCCTTCGCTGATCGCGGACGTTATATCGCGGACCCTGAGTTCGTAGAGGCGCCGGGTGGGGACTGGTCATTAATGCTGGCGCCAGACTATCTTTCAGAGCGTAGTAAGTTAATTGGCGACACCAGCATGGGCGATAGTGCGGAGCCAGGGAACCCCGGTGAGCTTGATGTTAGCTTTGCCTCACAGCCGGATCAGCCGGAATATGGCACTAGCCATATCAGTATTATTGATGCTGAAGGCAATGCCGTGGCGATGACCACGTCTATTGAGCAGGCGTTTGGTTCGCGCATCCTTGCTGATGGAGGAACCGGGCTGCCGGGTGGGTACCTGCTTAATAACGAGCTGACCGACTTTTCGTTTACCCCAGAGGTGGACGGCGAGCTGGTTGCTAATCGGGTTGAGCCTGGCAAGCGTCCGCGTTCAAGCATGAGCCCAACACTCGTCTTCGATAAAGAGTCGGGTGAACTGGTGGCAAGCCTGGGATCGCCGGGTGGTGCGGCTATTATTCATTACACCGCCCGCACGTTAGTGGCGATGCGTGATTGGGGGATGAGTGCACAAGAAGCGCTCAACTTGCCTCACGCCATTACCATGGGAGGCGATGTTTATTTGGAAGAGGGAGGCTTCCCCGAAGCGACCCTGGAAGTGCTTGAGGAGTACGGTCATACCATCAGTGAAAGAGAGCTAACCAGTGGGCTTCAGGCTATCCGTAGGCTGGAGGATGGGACGCTGTTTGGCGGTGCCGACCCGCGTCGCGAAGGCGTTGTTATGGGCGATTGATCCCACTTGGCTTTACGAAATGAGCTGTCAGTGGCGTGTTTAAGTACACGTCACTGACGTAGCCAATTGCGCAGCTTCACCAACAGAAGTTCCCCATCGCTTAGCGCTCGCCGTTCTTCAATCAATTCACGTAAACGCTCGGGATAGTCGGTAATAATCGCATCAACCCCTAAGTCGATCAGTGTGGACATTCTTGCCCGGTCATTAACTGTCCAGGCATGTATCTCATAGCCATAAAGCGCTGCAAGACGCACTTCCTCTGCTGTAATACGGTTATGGCGAAGCCCCAGGGCATCGAAGCTTCGACGGTCCAGCGTGCCTGGCAGGATTAACTGTGCCAGCAGTGTGACGCGTAGTTCAGGCGCCTGGCGTTTAATGTGGGCAGTCAGGGCGGGCGTCATCGTGGCTACCCGCATCTCCAGCATTGCATTGGGAAAGCCGCATTCTCCATACGCTGTTATAGGGTGATTGCTTTTAGCCCAGCAGGCATAGCGCATATCGGTTTCAGCACGCAGCAGGGCAATGACTGCATCAGCAAGTGCTTGTTCCTCGCCGGGCAGCGCTTTCATGTCGATCATCAACCCGGCATGGCCACGCACGCGTTCGAGTACCTCATCCAGGCCTGCGATAGGCTCGTTTTGAAAAGCATCACCGAACCAACTGCCTATGTCGTACTGACTAAGCTCTTCACGCGTTAAGTCGCCGAATTCTCTGTTATCACCGGTTAATCTTGCCAGACTCCGGTCATGGTAAATCATGACCTGCCCATCGGCGGATAAGCGAACATCCAGCTCTACGGCGTCAGCCTTATCGACGATGGCCTGGTCAACCGCGGCCAGGGTGTTTTCGGGGGCGACCATTGAACTACCACGGTGCGCGAACACCTTTACATTGTCGCGTAGCTCAAAACTATTCAGAATCCACCAGGCTTGTAAGGCGGCCAGTAGCAATACGCTAAGTTCAACCGCCCAGGCAAATCGGCCCGGGAGGACGTTTTTTGATGGAGGAGCAGGGCGCATCTTGTGATGCGCTAACTGAAGGTACAAACAAGCAGAAAGCAGTGCGTTAGCCGCAATACCGATAAAGGTAACGGCGAGGGTTAGCAGCAGGTAGCCTGTTAAATAGGCAAACATGATGGGAATTAGAAACGCATTGTGTTCTGGTAACCACCAGAGGAGCGGCGTCACCAGTGCATCAAAGGCGATGGTGGTGATAACAGGTAGCGCAATAATGAGCAGTAGCAGAATGAGCACGGCCGCGCCAATGGAGCGGTGCCAGCCTTTGGTTAAATGAAAACTGCGCGTCAAGGCGTGTAACGGGCTGCAGTTATCAAGCGCCACTAACGGAAGCGCCAACAGCCAACGCAGATAAAGCCAGGCCGCTAAGCTTAGCCAGGCCACTACAAGCGGCAACGCGCAGGCAATAAAGTACCAAAGCACTGGTGGCATGACGCGCTGTAAATAGTAAGGGTCCAGGCCGCTTAGCCAAACACTATAAAGCCATGCAAGTGCGGCCATGAAAGGGGCCAGCAGTAAAAGGTGCGTGCCTACCTGTAACACGACTAATCCTGCCAGTGCGGGGAGGCGACGAACGCTTAACCAGAGTGCATCAAAGGCTAACCGGTAATGATTGCCTCGAGGCCGAACGGCGACCTGGAGCATACCAGCCTGTTGCCAGTAAAGAATGAGAAAGGTGAAAACCAGGCCGACCAGCATGCAAGCTAGGCCCAGCGGGCTAAACAGCAGGCTGATCAGCTCGTCATTGGTAATCACTGTACGCTTTAATTGAGCGAGCAGACCTTGGGTTATCCACCCAATCACGGGTAATAACAGGGCAGAGGCAAGTAAGGTAAAAAACAAATGATAGGCGATCAAGGGGCGTAGATGATCGCGCAGTGTCTTCATTAAGGCCGAGCCAAGATGTGTCAGTGGCTGCATTGTCTTTTTAAATCATAAGGATGAACTAACAGAGTGGCAGCATCCGGAAGCCCTCGCAAGTCGCCGACCTCTTGCGGTAATAAAAACGCCCCACAACGAGAGGGTTGTGGGGCGTTCGGTCATCGTCTCAGAATTAACGAAACTTCATTAAGTCTGTGATGGTGCGAGCATCGGCGATAGGGTGGTTACGCTTCTTGAGCAACCGGAATCACGTTTGAGGCGATTTTCTGATACTCCTCAATTTCGTGGAAGTTCATATAACGATAGATCTCTCCTGCCATGGCGTCAAATTCACTCATGTAACGCTGATACTCTTCAACGCTTGGCAGGCGACCTTCCACCGCGGCAACCGCGGCGAGTTCCGCCGAGGCAAGGTACACGTTGGCACCATCGCCCAGACGGTTCGGGAAGTTACGTGTAGACGTAGACACAACGGTGCTTTTTGCCGCAACGCGTGCCTGGTTACCCATACACAGCGAGCATCCCGGCATTTCCATACGCGCACCGGCACGACCATAAATGCCGTAGTAACCCTCTTCGGTCAGCTGGTGCTGATCCATTTTGGTCGGCGGTGCCAGCCACAGGCGAGTTTTTAGACTGCCTGCAGGCTGCTTTTCAAGTAGTTTACCCGCTGCGCGGAAATGACCAATGTTGGTCATGCACGAGCCGATAAATACTTCATCAATCTTTTCGCCCGCAACGTCTGACAGCAAACGAGCGTCGTCAGGATCGTTAGGTGCGCAAAGCACAGGCTCTTTAATCTCGGACAGGTCAATTTCGATGACTTCGGCGTATTCGGCGTCCGCATCGGCACGCATCAGGCTCGGGTCGGCAAGCCACGCTTCCATACCCTCGATACGACGGTTGATAGTACGCTCATCGCCATAGCCGTTGGCAATCATCCACTTCAGCAGTGTGATGTTGGATTTCAGGTACTCGGTCACGCTCTCATCAGACAGCGTAATAGTACAGCCAGCGGCAGAGCGCTCAGCAGAGGCGTCGGAAAGCTCAAACGCCTGCTCGACCGTTAAGTCTTCAAGACCTTCAATTTCCAGTACGCGGCCAGAGAACGCATTCTTCTTGTTGGCCTTGTCAACGGTCAGAAGACCTTGCTTGATGCCGTAAAGCGGAATGGCGTGAACCAGGTCGCGCAGGGTAACGCCAGGCTGGCGCTTGCCTTTAAAGCGTACCAGTACGGATTCCGGCATATCCAGCGGCATAACGCCGGTGGCAGCAGCGAAAGCTACCAAGCCAGAACCAGCCGGGAACGAGATGCCCAGCGGGAAGCGAGTGTGCGAGTCGCCACCGGTACCTACTGTGTCTGGCAGCAGCATGCGGTTCAGCCAGCTGTGGATGATGCCGTCGCCAGGACGCAGCGATACACCACCGCGGTTCATAATGAAGTCAGGCAGCGTGTGGTGAGTGTCTACGTCCACCGGCTTCGGATAGGCCGCCGTGTGGCAGAATGACTGCATCACCAAGTCCGCTTGGAAGCCCAGACAAGCCAGGTCTTTCAGCTCGTCACGCGTCATCGGGCCAGTGGTATCCTGGGAGCCGACGGTGGACATTTTGGGCTCGCAGTACATCCCCGGACGAACGCCTTCCAGGCCGCACGCCTTACCGACCATTTTCTGCGCCAGGGTAAAGCCCTTGCCGGTGTCTTTGGGCTGTTCCGGGAGGCGGAATACATCAGAAGGCTCAAGGCCAAGGGACTCACGTGCTTTGCCCGTCAGGCCGCGGCCGATGATCAGAGGAATACGGCCGCCAGCGCGTACTTCGTCAAGGATCAACTGCGTTTTCAACGCAAACGTGGTGAGCACTTCATCAGTGCCGTGCTTGCATACCTTGCCTTCGTAGGGGTAGACGTCAATGACATCGCCCATTTCCAGCTTTGATACGTCCAGTTCAATCGGGAGTGCGCCAGAATCTTCCATGGTGTTAAAGAAGATCGGAGCAATTTTGCTACCAAAACAGAAGCCGCCCGCGCGCTTATTGGGAACGTAAGGGATATCGTCACCAAAGAACCACAGCACGGAGTTAGTAGCTGATTTACGTGAAGAGCCCGTACCCACAACATCACCGACATAAGCAACTGGGAAGCCTTTGGCTTTGACTTCTTCAATTTGCTTGAGCGGACCCATGGAGCCCGGTACTTCAGGCACAATGCCGTCACGCTCGTTTTTGAGCATGGCATTAGCGTGCAGCGGGATATCGGGGCGCGACCAGGCATCGGGTGCTGGTGACAGATCATCCGTGTTGGTTTCACCCGGCACCTTAAAGACGGTTAGGGTGATTTTTTCTTCTAAAGCAGGCTTGGAAAGGTACCACTCTGCTTCGGCCCAGGACTGAATAACGTCCTTGGCAACGCTGTTACCCTTTTTGGCACGCTCTTCAACATCATGAAAGGCATCAAACATCAGCAGGGTATGCTTGAGCTGTTCGCCGGCTTCACGTGTTAACTCTTCGTTATCCAACAGCTCTACCATGGAGACGATGTTGTAACCGCCTTGCATGGTGCCCAGCAGCTTAACCGCGTGGATTTTATCGATCAGCGGAGAGGTTGCTTCGCCCTTGGCGATGGCAGTAAGAAAGCCCGCTTTCACATAAGCGGCTTCATCGACGCCCGGCGGAACCCGGTTGGTGATCAGATCAAGAACAAATTCCTCTTCACCCGCCGGTGGGGTTTTTAGCAGCTCAATTAAGGCGGCAACTTGCTCGGCGTTTAGAGGCTTGGGTGGTACGCCTTCAGCGGCGCGTTCCTCGACATGTTGGCGATATGCTTCAAGCACGTTGGGGCCCTCTCATCTGCTTTATGGTGGCGAACACACATTTTCACGGTGTTTGAGCGTGCGCTCGGACACATGACATACGCTTGGAAACAGCGTCTGGTTGGATGGCACGGATTCTACGGCAAACTGTCGACAATGTTAAGAAGAAGGCGATAGGCAGGTGTTGTACTTTGTGTTGATACGCAAAAAATACCGCTTTAAAGGCCTGTATTTTGGCCGTTTGGGGCACTTTCTGGCAGGGTGTGGTGGGCCCGAGCACGCTAAAGGTGTGATTGCGGTTGCGCCGCGTTACCATGGCCTGGACGCTATAGCGTTACGGTTGCTTTCCAGGTTGAACTAACCTCACAGCGAAGCGTAGAGCGCCATTGTTGTTACTAATTAGCTATTACTATTAGCGGTGGCCAGCAATACGTACCCAAGAGACATGGCATGGCGTCGTTCTTGCGGGCCAGGAACGAGGTGAACGCTATCGGCGTTTAAATATTGTACAATTATGAAAAAATGCTCGGAAGAACGTTATGTCAATGCAATTGCCGGAATTAACACCCGCAGACCATAAGCTTCAAGCAGATGACTTGTTGCCCGAAAGTTTAAATGAATTTCTTGCCTGCTTAACGCCCGACAGCTGGCTTAAATGGGCGCTAGATAACCCGGAAATACTGCTCGTTGACCACGCTCAGTGTGAGAAAAAGGCCGCCTCGACGGCCATGAGTTTGCTGTATCGTTATGTAGACCAACCTCTTTTATTGAGCAAAATGTCTCAGCTCGCCCGCGAAGAATTGCTGCACTTTGAGCAAGTTGTGGGTTTAATGGAGAAGCGCGGCGTTGAATACAAACATTTAACCGCTTCCCGGTACGCTGAGGGCCTGCGACGCCATGTGCGCAGCAATGATCCAGAGCGTCTTATTGATATCCTCATTATTGGCGCCTTAATAGAAGCACGCAGCTGCGAGCGTTTTGCTCGCTTGATTCCTTACCTGGATGAAGAGTTGGCTAAATTTTATCGCACGCTGGTTAAGTCCGAAGGGCGTCATTTTGAAGACTATCTACTGCTTGCGCAGCAACAAACTAACGCTTCCATTGATGAAAGAATTGCTTTTTTTGTGGCCCGGGAAGCAGAGCTGATAACGTCACCCGATACGGCTTTTCGTTTTCATAGTGGTGTACCCGCTTAATACACCACTAGCCCAGGCAGGATATGTATCATGCGCGATACTCGTGAGTCTGATCAGCTAATCCTCTTTGGTCATTTTTCCCTCTCTCAGGGGGATGGTGTACTAACCCACTTTAGCTATGACAAAGTCAAAGCGCTGTTAGTCTACTTACTGCTTCACCGCCAGCCGGTGAACCGCTCGGTGCTCGCCGAGCTGTTATGGCCTGACCAAGGGCTTTCATCAGGCAGAACTAACTTGCGCCATGCCCTGCACTGCCTGCGTCATTCGCTCGGGGATAACGCTGATCACGTCTTGAAAGTGTCGCGCCAAACCATCGCTTTTAACCTGCCAGCGACTTGGTGCATCGATTTACATGAACTGCAGCAACTGCTGGAAGGCCCCCGCGAACTAGCAACGCTCGAAGCGGTGCTGACCTGCTATCAAGGGGACCTCGTTGAGGAGCTCCAGCTAACCAGCTGTAGCGAGTTTCAGCGGTGGCTCGTACAAGTGCGCAACGAATGGCGTCAGCGCGTCATTCGCTTTGCTGAGCAGGTCCTGGAAGCCCATGAGGATGCACCAGATGTAATGCTTGAAGGCCTGGTAAGCCGCTTTTCTGGCTATGCACCTTTTCATGAGCGCCTGGTACGCCAGCTTGCCGAGCAGAACCAAATCGCTGCTGCTCACGAGCAATACAATGGTTATTTACAGCTATTAGCACTTTCGGGGCAGCAGCCTGAGCCCAGTTTTTTACAGCTCGCAAGTTATTGGTCGGATGGGCCGCATGACCCTCGTGCCATGTCCCCTCAGGGTGCTTTTTCGCGTGTATTGGCAGCGGACAGCAAGCCGCTGCGCGACGATGAAATCGAGCTGCGCCAGCTCTCCGTGATGGCGATTCGGCTGCGCTTGAAGGGCGACTGGCAGGAGCGTGCGGCAGTGCGTAGCTGTCTGGGCCTGCAGCTGGAGTTACTGCGTTGGTTAGAGCAGCAGTGTCATCATCTGGGAGGGTTCTGGTTACCTGGGGCTACCGGAGGACTCGGGCTTGCCTGTTTTGGTACCCATGGACCCGCACACCAGCTTGCGGAGCTGGTAGCGCTTTACGAACACTGTCAACACGCGCTGCCGCAAGAGTCGGCGCGTCACTGGGAAGGGGAAGGTGAGCCGCCTTCCTTTGAGCTTGCCGCCGGGTTAAATAGCGGGCGGGTCGTCTATTTGGCAGAGCGTCAGCTGGCGGACCCGCTTGGTCAGGTGACGCAAGTTGCCTTGGAGCTAATGAGTGCGGCAGAGGGCAGTGAGCTGGTCATTTCTCAGGAGGCCAGCCAGCACATGCCCCCCGCGCTTGATCTACAGCCACGATTGGTGTCTCGGCTGGTGGCAAGCGATGGGCGTATTCGCCTGCGCGCGCTGGTCCTGGGGCAAAACGAAGGGGGGCGTGATGCGCTCCCGCCGAGCCTGGTGGGGCGTGAGGCCCCGTTGCGTACGCTCCGCGATGCCTTGGCGCGGGCGGGAATTGGGCTGCGCCAAAGCGTGCTTGTCCGAGGTGCTTCGGGCATGGGGAAATCTGCGCTCATGGTGGGGTTTCGTCAGCTTGAATTAAGTCGCGATGCCGCGATTTGTTGGCAGCCAACGACGCGATTATCCGTACTTGAACCTTACGGTATTGCCCGCAGCCTGGTGGCCTGGTATCTAAATGCGCCACCTGCGCTGGATACCTTGCATGCCATGCAAGCAACGCTGGGCTTGGGTCTTTTAGAAAAGAGCCGACAGCACCTGCTTGAAGAAGCGCTTGGGGTTAGGGACGTTCAAGAGGTGGCGCAGCTTGCGCAAAACGGCGAGGCGGCGGAGCTGGTCGTACAGTTGTTACATCGCTTGATTGAGCAGAAAACCAGTGAACGTACGCTGGTGCTAATGATTGATGATCTTCAATGGATTGATGAGCCCTCTTTTAAAGTGCTGGCAGGCCTTCAGGCGCGCTTGCCTATCAATACGGCGTTTATGCTGATTGCCAGTCATCATGGCCGTGAACCCTTACCGGTTAAGCTTCACTGGGGCCAGCAGATCACGTTGGGTAAGTTGGACGTTCAGCAATCATCACGCCTGCTTTCCCAGCTGTCACGCCGCTACCGCATACATTTAAGCCCCCGGCTGCGTAACCAGATCATAGAGCGGTGCGATGGCGTGCCGCTTTACATGCAGGAAATTTGCCGACGTCTGGACATGGACCGTCGTGAAGGGCGTAGTATCCAATTTGATGAGCTGCCGAAAGGGCTGCTGGGCTTGCTAGCCAGCCGTATTGATCAGTTGGAGGCCGACCGTGCTATTGCCCACGTGGCGGCAGTGCTTGGCAAACGTTTCCGGCTGGATTTTTTGTTGGAGTGCAGCGGCTGGGAGCCCGCTCGATTAACGCAAGCGCTTGAGCATATGCGTCAGCTCGAGATCATTGAACCCGTTAATAAAGAACTCGGTGAGCAAGAGTGTCAGTTTAGCCATCAGCTTCTTCAGGAAGCCGCCTATCTCTCCTGCCCGCGCGATGTACGCGTCAAACTGCATCAGCAGGTCGTCACGCTAATTGAAGAGCGTTTCCCCATGTGGATTAGCCGCCATCCTGGCGACTTTGCTGCACACTTGCGTAGAAGCGGTCATTACGCACGCGGCGCACGCTATTTTGAGCTTTCTGCTCGCGAGGCGCTAAAGGTCAGTGCTAACCGAACGGCGTTGCGGATGGCCGACGCAGGGTTGGCAAGCTTGCGCCACGTTGAGCATGAGATAGAGCGCGAGGTTAGTCTGCTTACGGTACGTGGCCAGGCCGCATTCTCCCTGGAAGGACACGGCTCACCCATCGCTCATGAAAGTTTTGTTCGCGCCCGAGAGTTACTGCGTGAGTCCGGCAGCGATATGCTGGATGACCCTGAAGAGCTTGAGCAGGTCTTTCTGGTTAAGTGGGGGCTCTGGGTAGGGCGCAGCCAGCGCTATGCGCATGCCGATGCGTTTGCGCTTGCCTCGACGCTTGCGGATATCGCGGAGCGACTGGAAGACCCGCGCTATCGCCGTTTAGCGGATTATGCACGCGCTCAATGCGAGTACTGGGCAGGACGTATCCAGCAGGCCCACGATCATCTGGATGAAATTGATCCGCTCAATGCACAAATGATGATTGAGTGGTTACCGTTCTCTGATCACCCGCAGGTAACGGCAGCGTGTTTTCAAGGCTGGGCGCTCTGTTTACGGGGCGACTATCAGCGTGCAGAGCGGCAAGTATCGGCGGCGCTTCGGTTGGCGGAAAAAATTGGCCACCCGGGAACGCTGGCAATGTCGCTGTTATTCGCGGCTTCACTCTATCGTCAGTTGGGGCATGTGCACCTGGCAGCGCGCCAGGCGGAGAGAGCGGCAGCCATGACCGTCACGCCCGACTTGCAATTATGGCAAATCTCGGCCCAAGCGGTGTTGGGATGGCAGCGCGCGTTGGCAGGGGATCAAGGAGGGCTTGCACAAATACGCGAAAGCCTTGAGCGGATGACCGAGCTTAAAGGGAGCGACCGCTACCAACGGCCCTCATTATGGTATATCGATGCTTGTATTGAGCTGGGTGAGCTTGATGTCGCAGAAGACTATTTGGATCAATGCCTTGTGATCGCCCGCGAGCGTACCACGCTGTTTTTGCCTGAGCTAGCGACGCTGCTGGCGAGCGTTCGGCATCAGCTTGGACATCCTGCGAACGAGGTTAGGGCGCTTGCCGAGATGGCCATCAGCCAATCCCGAGAGAATGGGAACCGCCACCAGGAGCTGGCGGCGCTTGAGCTATGGTTAATGCACATTGAGCCGGGCGACCCTACTTCCAAAGAGTCGTTCCGACATTTGTTGAATGATGTTAGCCATAGCGATGCGCCGGTGCTGGTGCGTTGGGTGAGCCTGCTGGATCGTCGTTTGACCCAGCCTGCGGGTGTAGAAGGTTAGGGATTATCCCGTTGCTGTTTCGAGGTATGCAAGGGTGGCGAGCGCCTGATCACGGTGCTCGCCACAAATGCTGGCATCAAAGTTAAAGTTGGCGCATACGGCGGGGCGGCTTGCATCGCCAAAAAGCCGACATAGATTCTGCTCATCCAACTGAATGCAGCGAACCCCAGCAGGCTTGCCTTGAGGCATCCCTGGAATCGGTGAGCTGATGGACGGCGCTATACAGCAAGCTCCGCAACCCGCCCGGCAGCCAGCGCTTTGCTTAACGATAATACCTGCCTCGCTCATGGCGTAAATTCCGCAAAGGCGCCTTTGTTAATCCCCTCGAATGCTTGAACGCGTGTGGCGTGGCCGCTTTCATCGGCGATGCTACGTGCCAGCCAGATGGCGATATTCTCAACGGTAGTGGGGCCCGGCAATACCGCACAGCGGTCTGCTGGCAGGCGAATGGAAAAGTCTCCCTGGGCGGCCTGGTAACGACAGGTCAAGAACACATCGTCCTGGTGTTCAATATCCGCTTGCTCAAGTAGGTAGCGGTTATCCAGCCAGTGCGCCCAGCGAGCTTCCTGCTCAGGTTGGCGCGTGCCCGATTGCCAAATAGAGAGTCTGGAGCGGTGGCCGTGGGCAATACGTTGGCAATTGCCCTGGTGCCGTTTAAGGCCATGGCTATAGCCATAGGCTGCTCCGGTCGTAGCTTCATCACTTAACGTTAGCGTGACACGGTCAACATTGACGGGGCGCTGTGCGGTCAACTCGCCACTTAAATACGCTGCTACCTCTTCAAGCGTAATAGATGCCCAGGGAAGCAGGCTAAAGGCTTCGGCAGGCCCACGAACCTCCAGGGGATAAGGCGTTTCGGTGCGAACGCAGAGGCCTTCCTCGCAATCAGTAATGCTTACACCGGGCGCCTGCGTGGGTACCAGAAGCGTATGGTCGAGGCCGCTGTCCAGGGTGTGTTTGATCCAGGGCTTTACCTCGCCAAAATCAAATAGCATGCCGTCTTCACCCAAGGCGCCTTCAAGGAGCGCATCTACTTGCCAGCTGCAGCCGATGAGTCCGCGCGTCGGGCACCAAACAGAGACATCCATATGGGTTAACTGATTTACAAAGAGAGCCATTAGTCAAACCCTGCGATTTTGTGAATTTGAAGTGTAAGGCGCCATTGTGGGTTAGCCATACAGTAATCCGTTGCCTGGGCGATGGTGTCGGACTGTTGCCCTAACGGGCTTACATCCATGGGCTGCAAAAAGAAGTGAGTAAACGCAAGGTCTTCAAAGACCGGGGGCAACGCGTCAGCCTGCGGATAAACAAGTTTTAATTCATTTCCCTGCGTAATGACTAAAGGGTTACTACCTTTGGGGCTAACGCACAACCAATCAATACCGGGAGGGGGCCGCAACGTACCGTTCGTTTCAACGGCTACTTCAAAGCCCTGCTGGTGTAGCTTGTCAATTAACGGTGTATCCAGTTGGAGCAGAGGCTCGCCGCCGGTAAACACCACATAAGGGGTGGCATTCGCGCTACCTTTTGGCCAGAGCGCATTAATATGCGCAGCCAGCTCGGCCGCTGTCGCGAACTGCCCGCCGTTTTGTCCGTCAGTACCGATAAAATCGGTATCGCAAAAGGTACATTTTGCATGAGCGCGATCCACTTCACGGCCTGACCACAAATTGCAGCCACTAAAACGGCAAAAAACGCTGGCACGACCCGCTTGTGCGCCTTCGCCCTGTAGCGTGTAAAAGGCTTCTTTAACGTGATACATCAGCGACTCACCTGAACTGTCGCATCGTAAGCCAAGGGGTCGAGCACATTGTTAGCGGCAAAGGCCTCCAAGCGCTCTCGGCAGCTGCCGCACTGACCACACGCTAACGCACGTCCTTCATAACAGGTCCAGGTATGCTGGTAATCAAGCCCCATGGACAAGCCATCGCGTAAAATATCCGCTTTTGATGAGTAGAGGTAAGGGGCATGCAGCGTAACGTACTCAAAGTTGGCAATACCCGCCACGTGATTCATGGCATCGACAAACTCGGGGCGACAATCCGGGTATAAAACATGGTCACCGCCATGGGCGCCATAATCCACGCGCCCAGCGCCTATGTTGACCGCTTTGGCAATCGCCAGGGACAGTAAAATCATATTGCGATTGGGAACGACAGTGGCGCGCAAATTATCATCTGCGTAGTCACCCGTCGGCATGGCCTGGTCAGCGTTGGTCAGTGCGGAGTTATCGATCAAACCGTGAATGGCTCGAATGTCGACTATCTGGTGAGGAATACCCAACTGACGGCACACTTGCGTAGCCACATCCAGCTCGCGTGCGTGACGTTGACCATAGTCAAAAGATAGTGCGTGGACCTCCAGTCCTTCACGCAGTGCGCGGTGAAGCACCGTATAGGAGTCCATGCCGCCGGAATAGATAACCACCGTCGCTGTCGGTGACGTAAAAGGGAGAGAAAACGTACTGGACATAAATAGTGCTCGCTGTCGGAGAATTTTTCGTGCGCGATAAGGCTGCACGGAGTGCCGGGGTCCGGTCCGGGAGGGCGGCAGTTTACGCAATGAGAACGTATCTGACCAGCCGTAGTCTGAATGATCGTCTCTCCTTATTCGTCATTCCCGATAAATTGAGCAGCATGCTACGCTCATTGTTTTGCTAAGCTTATCGTTTCCGGCGGTTACAGATGGTGCTTCGGTTTACAGGTAGCTTAGCGGTTAACAGTTAGTTTTCAGCGGTTCGAGGGGATCATGGCCACCATAGAGCACAGTGAAATTGTTAAAGCATCACCTGAGCGCGTATTTGAGTTATTGCGCCGCGTGGAAGATTTTGCTGATTATTCTGATTTAATACGTTCCATTGATGTATTGGGGGACGATCGCTATCGCTGGCATGTTCGTGCAGTAGGTATGGACTGGGCATTTGATGTGGAAGTGACTGAGATTCAGGCGCCGCATACGCTGGCTTGGGAGTCGCTTGATGGGGTGAAAAATCAGGGGCGCTACCGGCTGCGTGAAGTACCAGAAGGAACGGAGGTATCACTCACGCTTGGTTATGAAATTCATAATCGCTTTATGGAAAAAGCCGTTAATAAAGCTGCGAAGCCGCTCGTAGGTAAAGTGAGTCGGCAAATTCTTGAACGTGTTGAGGCTAGGCTGAATGCGTAATGCCTTTCGTATTGTGTGGCGTTTGGCGATAGCCGTTGGCGTTATAGCCATACTGGCGTATGTGTGGTTTTGGCACTCGCCGGATTTAATGGCGGTCAGGCATACCGTTGACGAATGGACACATCATCCCGCAGTAGTGGTTGGGGTGGTTGTTCTTATGGCTGTTACCTTGGCCGCTGGGTTGCCCGGGAGTATTGGCTTTTGGCTAATCGCACCCTTTTACCCACCTGTAATTGCCACCATTATGCTGACACTTGGGAGCGTGGCGGGCGCGTTGGGTGGCCATCAGTTAGCGGCACGTACCCGTAGCGCATGGCAACCCAAAGGGCTAACCCTAAAAGTCATGCAAACGCTTCAGGACAGGGGAGATCTATTAACCCAGTGCGCACTTCGTGTCTTGCCGGGTTTTCCTCACGCGGTGATCAACTTTGCAGCTGGGCTATGCCGTGTGCCACTGTCGATTTTTCTTCTTGCGGCAACGCTAGGCCTATCGATTAAGTGGGGCGTATACAGCAGCGCTATTCATGGGGCGCTTGAAGCGATAGAGGAAGAAAATGCACTTCAGTTTGAGGTGCTTCTACCGCTTGTTGCTCTTACGGTACTATTGCTTGTCGGTGCTTGGGTCAAGCGCCGCTCGAAAGCGGCGCCAGCGCGTTAACTCCCTTGGTGCATGGCGACATCCAACTCGTCGACTAGCTCGGCCCAGTCAGCGTCGTCTTCAATGGCTTCACGAAGAAATTCCGCTTGGCCTTCATTCCAACAGGGCGCATCGGAAAGCACCATCTCTTTGGGTAAAGGGCGATGGCGCTTGATGAAAACTTCAATCGACTCAGCGTCTGATGGCAGGCCCAGTTGTTCGAAAAGATCACTAAAAAGATGTACCGGTTTTTCCATAATTACGGGCTCCGTCAACTGGTTAGCATTGATTAAACATAGCGTAAATTACGGATATCACCACGCTTATTAGCGTTCGCCGACTAATGAAGCGAGGAAGCGTTGCCGCTGTGTCTCTACATCAAGCGGTTGAGCCAAAAGATGGACCAGTTTGGTAAAGGTGGCTTCTGGTGTCATGGCATCGCCTGAGAGCACGCCTGCATCTGTTAACCCCTCGCCCGCAGCGTACGCTCCCATATGAATGCTGCCTTCAGGGCAAAGGCTTATCGCCGCTAGCAATTTCCCCTCACCGGCCGCGCTAGCCAGTACATTCAATAGGGCTGGATCGTTAGGCAGATTGCCCGCTCCCCACAACTGGATAACAGCGCCTTTAACGCGTGAATCTCCAAGCCAGGCTTCCAGTTGCCAAGCGGCCAAACCGGGCCAGAGCGCGATACGAACCACTTCGCCTTTATCCAACCCTTGGTAGCTGGGGAGTTCAAAGCGTGGCGCGCCACGCTGTTGAGAGGCAAGACCACGGCTTGGGTAGTAAACAAAGTCATTGCCTACTCGCTCACCAAGTAGCGGATAACCTGGAGAGGTGAAGGCTGTTAATGCGTCACTGTGCAGCTTTATAGCTCGTACGCCACGCAATAACCGGTTTGCAAAAAAAATAGCGACTTCCTGAAGCTCGGCGGTTGCTGCAAACCGCAGCGCGCCATGAATATTATCAAGGGCGTCGCTGTTGGGTGCTTCCAGGGGGCGCATTGCGCCGGTTACAACGACGGGGCGCTCTAGGCCTTGCAATTGATAGGCAAGGCTAGCTGCCGTCCAGCTGAGCGTATCGGTACCATGAATCACGACAAATCCCCGGTAATCCGTTAACCGGGTAGCGATGTCGCTGGCTAACTGCTGCCACTGAAGTGGGGTCGCCGCGCTGGAATCAATCAGCGTGGTATAACTAATAACATCATAAGCAGGAAGCGATTGCTGTTGGGCAATGGGGAGCTGGCCAAGCGCGGTCGCCATGCGTTGGGTAAAGTTCGCGCCGGGAGTCAGCCCATTGGCACCTTGCTGCATGCCGATGGTGCCACCCGTATAAATAACCAAAATGCGTTCGTGGGTGGGAGTCGTTGCGGTTAAAGGTGAGAAGCTACTCATCACGGATTTCCTGGCGTAAATATTTGAAGGCCAAGCACTAAAAACTCCTGTTTGATTCTAGTGCAGGTTAGTAGCGGTGAACCAGAAGCGTGCCGCTTTGATCGTCCAGCTGGCGCGTGCGGCCAGCCAACAGGGCGAATCCACAGCAAACACCTACCAACGAGATCAAAAGCCAGGCAATCTGGTCTGCATGAACGCCGGATTGGAGCAGCAAGCCGACACTAAAAGGCCCAATAGCGGCAATGGTATATCCTCCGCCTTGTACCAGGCCGGAAAGTTGTCCTGCAAGGCGTGATGTCGCTGTTCTTAATACCAGCAGGCTGAGGGCCAAGCTAAAACTGCCGCCTTGGCCAAGGCCTAACAAAATGGCACCAGGCCATTTCCAGGCTAAGGGCGCTATAAGTAGCAGCCAAAGCCCTAGAGCCGTACTAAACAGTACGAGTAAGAGCGCTGGGCGCTGGTCTGACCCCATGCGGGCAAGCCAGGGTGCCCCCAGGGCTGAAACGAGTTGACACATGATCGAAATAGCCATTGTCCAACCCGCGCTGGCCTCATCATAGCCACGATCGACAAGCAGCGTTGGCAGCCATCCAAAAACGATATATGCCATGGATGATTGAATGCCCATGAACAGCATTACTTGCCACGTGAGCGGTTTGCGTAAAAGTTTAAGAAGTCCCGAAGATGGCGGTTGAGGCATACCATGAGAGGAAGTCGAGGGCATTTGCCATTGCCAGAGAATAAGAGCAAACAGCGCCAGTAACGACCAGCTCATCAAACTTGCCTGCCAGCTGCCTAGCCACACTGTCAGCGGCACGCTAAATCCTGCTCCCAACGCCCCCCCCAGACAGAGCGCCATCGTGTAGAGGCCCGTCAAAAGATCAGCACTTACGGGTAGCTCGCGTTTCACCAGTGCGGGCAGTAAAGTGCCGCTAATGCCTATGGCGGCGCCCGCCATTGCTGAGCCTATAAACAGGACGCCGGGCAACGGTAAACCGCGCAGAATCAAACCTACAGCCAACAGTAGTAGCGCAGCACTAAGCGCCCGCTCGCTACCTAGCCGTTTTGCTAAAAGCGGCGCAATAGGAGCAGCCAAGCCTAAAAACAGCACGGGAAGTGTTGTCAGTACGCCCGCTGCCGCGGGTGAGAGCCCGGCAGCTTCCTGAAGACGCGTAAGCAAGGGGGCCACTGAGGAAAGGGCAGGGCGTAAATTTAGCCCCACCACAACCATCAGTAAAATAAAGGTAACGGAACGTCGAGATAACATCAGTGCGGCCTACTTAAGATAAGGGCGTAAATCGCCGCGGACTGCATCCAGTAGCGTAATGAAGTGATAATCCTGTGGTGTTTCCATGGAGTCCACACGGACGCTAGTGCGCATACCTTGATTGATATCCAGCTTATCGAAAATCTCAAGTGTCACTTTCTGAGCAGGTTTATCACCTGGTGCCAGAATGCCATCTTCAAGGGTAAAGGTTTCGATTAACGTGGCGCGCACGCGGGTGCTGTTTTCTTCGCTGAGTACGCGGCGAATAAACAGCCAGCCTTCGCAAGGTAGCGCTACATTATCGTCACGCTCACGTAGGAACAGCGTCCGGTAGCAAGCGCCTTCGTTAGCGGCTTTCTCCGCCATGCTGCGGTAGGCTTGTATGACCTGCTTTGAAGAGGCACGTGCATCTTCCAGGCGTTGCACGATTCCCTGGTGTTCACGACTAAGCTGTTCTTGGCGTTGAAAACTGAGCCACTGCCGATATTCATTAATAAGTTGAGAAGATGACATGATCGCTCCCTGATAATGTAGTAGCCAACGTAGTGGAATATGCGAGGGCATAACCTTCGCATATTCCTTGTTAGCAGGCTAGCGGCGTGCGCGCCGACGGCGCTCGCCGCTGGCATTTCCATTATCGCTAGTTGGTTTGCGTCGTGCTTGAGGTTGGCGCTGGCGACGACCATTCTCAATGGGCTCTGGTTTGATCGTGGGATCTGGCTCAAACCCGGGCTCTATATGTTTGGGTAGGTTTTGCTTGATCAGCCGCTCGATATTGCCCAGCAAACCGTGCTCGTCCACACACACCAGTGATACTGCTTCACCATTGCTACCCGCTCGGCCTGTCCGGCCAATGCGGTGGACATAGTCTTCCGCCACATTGGGCAGGTCGAAGTTAACCACGTGGGGAAGCTCGCTAATATCCAGCCCACGTGCGGCGATATCCGTCGCGACTAATACTTGCAAGTCACCACTTTTAAAAGCCCCCAGTGCACGGGTACGAGCGCCCTGACTTTTGTTGCCATGAATAGCCATGGCAGGGATATCCTGTTTTGAAAGCTGTTCGGCAAGCCGGTTGGCGCCATGTTTGGTACGGGTGAAAACCAGCACTTGGAACCAGCCGTGGCGCTGAATCAAATGCGCCAACAGCTCACGCTTTTTTTCGCGGTCTACGCGATAAACCGCTTGGAGAATTTTCTCGGCGGTTGTGTTGCGTGGAGCCACTTCAATAAGGGCGGGGTTATTGAGTAACTGCTGCGCCAGCGTCTGAATTTCATTTGAAAACGTGGCGGAAAATAGCAGGTTTTGGCGCTGTTTGGGCACTAGGCGTAGTACACGTTTAATATCGTGAATAAAGCCCATATCCAACATGCGGTCGGCTTCATCAAGCACTAGAATTTCGATGGCTGAAAGGTCAACGTGGCCCTGCTGCTGAAGGTCCAATAGGCGGCCGGGGGTGGCAATCAGTACGTCCAGGCCTGCTTTAAGTGCATCGACCTGGGGCTGTTGGCCTACACCACCAAAAATAGTGTGCGAGCGTAAAGAGAGATGCTTCCCATAGGTGGATACACTTTCACCTACCTGAGCAGCAAGCTCCCGAGTAGGCGTCAATACCAGCGCACGCACCTGGCGTTTGCCTGGCCGTTTTCCACCGGAAAGACGCTGTAGCATGGGTAGGGTAAAGCCGGCCGTTTTACCCGTGCCCGTTTGGGCGCTTGCGAGCAAGTCGCGACCTTCTAATACGACAGGAATAGCCTTTAATTGGATCGGAGTAGGCTGGGTATAGCCTTGCGCCGTAACGGCGTGTAATAAATCTTCTTGCAGACCAAGTTCAGAAAAGCTCATGCGTTCTCCGCAGCCACCTAACAAGGCAACAGCTGCTTAAAAGCGTTGTTGCTAGGCGTAATTTTTCAAAAGACGAGAATGGTTATCCTCGCGACAGCAAAGCTTGCCAAGCCGCGATGATCGTTGATTAGCCACGTATGACCATAACGAAAAAAAGTGGTCAGTATGGAAGAGACGGGCATTTGACTGTGGGTGTTACGCTATCGCAACACTCAAAATATACCCGTCAGTGTAACATGAAGATTACCTCAGACGGGCATACTTGTGGTGATTGGTTGGCGGGCTCTCAAGCGCTTTGGTTATTTCATCCCGCTTAAACCGGCTAATGGAAATAGTTACCCTGACGTATCTGATCGGCAATTTGTCTCGCAACATCCTCCCAACTAGCGCTTAGGGCACGTACCAGGGCGGGGTAGCCGTCCTCATCCAGTATTGTTTGCGCAGAAAAACTCTTCATGGCCAACAGTTCATCACTTGGGCTGCGTAGCTGCCACTGCCCGGTGACCACCGCTAAGCCATCGTAGCGGCCTTGAAATTGATCAACATCAAGCCGCAGGGTGAGCGCTTCAGGTTGGCTGCTGTCATCACGGACTACGCGAATAAGCGGTAGCTCTTGCGACAACTGTGTCCGTAAGCTGCGTGCAAGCTGTCTGTCGATACTTTCAGCCCATTGGTGCTCTCGCGCCTGGTTCAGCGTAATGTCATCCAGTTGCATGACGATGCCATCGACGTCGAGATAGTGAGCAAGGCGTGGCGAGCGCAGCTGTAGCGTGCCTTGGGGGCTGCTTGGGGTATTGGCCAGCCCGTTACTGGGTAGCATATAACGCGCCGGGGGCGTCACACTGCTTGCGCAAGCAGCCAGCATGAGCGATAGGGACATTAGCAATAAGGATTTTAAAACGAGTATACGCATAATATTCCCCTGTTTAGCGCGGTGCACGCGGTATAGGATCTTGAGTATCCAGATTATCAAACAGCAGCGCCCGCGGATTATCGTTCAGTGTGCGGGTTAGTGGTTGAAGGTCGCGCATTAATCGATCCAGGCGCTCGATAGCCGATGTCAGATCCTGGTAAGCCGGTGAGGAAGGCGACACGCCCTGAAGGGTGCCTTGAAGCTCGTTAAGCGTAGCATTGAGGTTGCCGCCTACTGCACGAGTTTCAGGGTCGCTTAGCAGCTGGTTGAGCGACTCGCTGACACCGCGGACTTCATTAAGCATGCTTTCAGAGGCTTGTAAACTACTGTCCAGGCCCGCCAGTAAAGGCTCCACTTCAAGCGCGTTCAGCTTGTCGAGTAGATCGGTAATTTGGGATTGGATTTGGGAAAAACCACCCGACACCGTGGGGAAAACCGTGCGGCCAGAGAAAGTCGACGCAATGTAGTCCTCGTCGGTGTCTCGCTGAAAGTTCAGATCCACAAATAAAGCGCCGGTTAGCAGGTTACCGTTTTTAAGCGACGCACGAAGGCCAAGCGTAAACATGCGGTTAAAGCGCTCTTCCCACTCTTCCAAATCAATATCCGAATTCTCGATGCCAAGCCGCTGGGGCTCAAGGCGAATGAGTACGGGGATGGCGAAGCTTGCGCGTGAACTCGGCTGTGGTGATGTAAAGTTCCAGGGGACAGCGGCCACGGTGCCTATGCGAACACCTCGAAACTCGACGGGCGCACCGCGTGAAAGGCCGCGAACGGTGTCATCCACTAACAGAACGTATTCCAGGTACTGATTGAAGGTACCCTCGCGAGCGTCATCCTCATCCCCGTACAGATTAAAGCGGGCGCCTGCTTCTACAGGACGTCCCATTGGTAAGTCTTCGGGCACCCCAAACGTGACACCTCCGCCTAACAGGGTTTCAAGTGATTCAACGTTAACGCGAAAGCCGTTTGAATCAAGGCGTAGGTCAATGCCGCTTGAGGACCAGAAGCGGGTGCTGTCGGTCACCAGCAGTGTATAGGGCTCTTCGATAAATACCTGGTGATGCATGGTGCGTGATTCGGGGTCGAAACTTGCTTCTTCAACGCGGCCCACCGTATAGCCCTGGTAGGAAACCGGGTCGCCGACACGCAACGAATTGCCGAGTTGACTAATGAGATTGATATTGATACCGGCCATTCCGGCAGTGGCGACGGGGGGAACGTCGCTTACCGGAAAGTCACGCCGCTGTTCTTCAGAGCTTCCTGGCTCAAGCTGTATATAAGCGCCAGAGAGGACGGTGCCCAGGCCGCTAATCCCTTCACGTCCGATACGAGGCTTTACCACCCAAAAGCGGCTATCTTCACGCAACAAGGTTTCAGCCTGAGGCTGAATGCGTGCTGTAATCACAGCACTGCTTAGATCTTCAGAGAGCTGGACACTTTGCACGAGGCCGATTTCAACGTTGCGGCTGCGGATTGAGGTATTTCCCGCTTCGATACCTTCGGCGTTGTTCATGGTTAATGTGATAAGTGTGCCGCGGCTGGTGTAATTATCGTACACCAGCCATAACCCAATAATGATAGCCACAAAAGGCACAATCCAAATAGGGGAGATGCGTGATTGTGGCGAAGGCCTGGCTTTGTTCATGTCAGGCTCTTGCTTGTTAGCTATGGGGGTGTCGTTACCCATTAATGGCTCCCAGAGTGGCTATTATTTGATGTGGACGCTGTCGTTGTAGGAGCATCCCATATTAAGCGGGGGTCAAACGTCATGGCGGCTAGCATTGTCAATACCACGACCGAGCCAAACGCCAGCGCGGCTGGACCTGGCGTGATCGACATAAGTGAGCCAGCGCGTATCAAGGCAACCAGAATAGCCACTACAAAAACATCAACCATCGACCATCGTCCGATAAATTCGGTAATGCGATAAAGCCGCGTGCGGCTGATGGTATTGGGTTGGCTGTTGCCTCGGACGACAATACATAGCCATGAAAGCGCCAGCAGTTTACCGACAGGCACAATAATGCTGGCAACGAAAATAACGGTGGCGACTGGCCATGAGCCCATCTGAATCAGTTCAACGACGCCTCCTATGATGGTCGAAGAACCGCTATGCCCCAGGCTCGTCGTGGTCATAATAGGGTAAACATTCGCAGGGATATACATGACAGTCGCTGCGCCTAGTAGTGCCCAGGTGCGTTGTAAGCTATAGGGGAGTCGGGAATGAAGTTTCTCATGACATCGAATGCAGCGAGATTTATGTCCTGGGGTGAGTGAATTGACAAGCCCACAGGTTGGGCATCCTGTTAGGCGCTGACTAGCGGCGGTTGCTCCTGTTTGGGTGCCCTCTGGCGCCAAGGGTTCTCCTTCGAGGGAAAACCACATCCAGTCGGCATCAATGGACTGGATGGTCATTAATAAAAGTACCGCAAAGATGCAAAAACCCCAGAAGGAGATACCCAACTCAATTTGCGCCATACCGGCTATTTTAATCAGGCTTACCAGCGCCCCTATAATAAAGACATCCGCCATCATCCAGGGCGTCAAGTGGGCAAGTGAGCGGGCAATGTCGCGACTATAGGCGAGTGGCTTGCCGTGTAAAAGCCCCAGCTGCAGCCAAATCACGCTAAGCAGATAAAGGGTCGGCAGCACAACGATGGTCATGATGACGATAATGGCCACGACCGGTTGGTGAAAGGCAATTAGCGTGGTGGCCGTTTGTGACAGCTCTATGCGATTACCGACGCCACTAACGCTGAAGCTTACAAACGGAAACGAAATAGCCACGATTAATGCAATTAATGCCGCAATGGCAAGTGCCATACTGCGCTGAGCGGGGTAGCGGTGGCGTTTTACGAGTACATGTGAGCAGCGCGGGCAGCTGGCCTTTTCGCCCGAGCGTAAGGGGGGCAGCGCGGATACCCAGTCGCACTCATGGCAGGCGCGTAAACGTCGTCGCTGAACGCGAGACTCAGGTGGCTGCCGATCCACTAGAGGCGCATTAACGGAAAGTGAGGAACGCTTTAATAAACGGAAGTGGGGCAAAGGGGACACTCTCACTGCGAATGCGATGTAAACCGAATGAACACCGGGCCTTTTTTATATCAAACCCAAATAGATCCATGCTGGCATAACCCGATGCTTGACCCGACTGAAGGGTTAGTCAAGGATGCAGCCGCGATAGTGCCTAATATTCTGCCATAAGGAAATAAAATGTTGCTTCCACTTGTAGCTGTAGCGATGGGACTGGTGTTGCTCATCTGGAGTGCTGAGAAATTTATTGATGGCGCAGCTGCAACGTCACGTTGGCTCGGTCTTTCGCCTTTATTGATTGGTATGTTGGTCATTGGATTCGGTACCTCAGCCCCTGAGATGATGGTGTCAGTATTGGCAGCCTTGCAGGGGAATCCCGGGCTTGCAGTAGGGAATGCCTATGGTTCCAATATTGCCAATATTGGTTTGGTATTGGGTTTTGTTGCACTCATTGCACCGTTAGCTGTGCACTCCAGCGTCATCCGCAAAGAGATGCCGATTTTAATTCTGGTCACACTGATCACTGGGATTATGCTCTGGGATGGTTGGGTGTCTCGCTGGGAAGCGGCCCTTTTATTGGTGGCCCTCGTCATATTTATCGGCGTAAGCATCTTTCGTTCAAAAAAGCAAAAGGACGACGCGCTGGTTGAGGAAGTCGCTGAGACGCTGGACAGTAACCCCATGTCGCGTGGTAAAGCGATTATGTGGACGTTGGTTGGGTTGGTGTTCTTGGTTGCAAGCTCGCGTATGTTGGTTTGGGGAGCGGTAGAAATTGCGCAACGTTTTGGCGTGAGTGATTTGATTATCGGGCTAACCGTCGTAGCCGTTGGTACCTCACTGCCCGAGCTTGCTTCTTCGATTAGCGCACTGCGCCGTAAAGAGCACGATATGGTGCTGGGTAACGTTGTTGGTTCTAACTTGTTTAATAGCCTTGCTGTAGTGGGGCTTGCGGGGGTTATTGCACCTATTGATGCTGGGCGGGAAGTGCTGGTGCGTGATTGGAGCATTATGACCTGCATGACCCTGCTAATGGTTCTCTTCGCATTTTCCTGGAAAGGACGTCCGCGTCGAATTAATCGCCTCGAAGGCGCTGTTCTTTTTACGCTTTTTATTGCGTATACCGGATATATGATAAGCGTTGTCGTATTATCTTAATGAATAATTGGCATTATTTGATGTGCGTCAATGCGACACGCTTTGCGAAAGATAGACCGGTGTATAGTGAGAGGTAAGCCAGTAATATGGCAATATAAATAAAAACAGGCTAGATGCTTATAATTAAAGGCTGAATCTTTAAGTTTCAGCTAAGCTTGCGTTAACAAAAACTGGGGTATTAATTCAGGTTAGGAGCGTGCAATGGAACTCGATCCCTTAATGCTGTCGCGAATACAATTCGCGTTTGTTATCTGTTTTCACACGATCTTTCCGGTTTTCACCATTGGGTTGGCCTCTTATATTGCGCTTTTACAAGCACTTTTTTTTAAGACGCAAAATCCTGCATGGGACCGTTTGGCACTGTTCTGGACGAAAGTATTTGCCGTGGTTTTTGGCATGGGGGTGGTGTCGGGAATCGTGATGTCGTTTCAGTTCGGTACGAACTGGAGTAATTTCTCTCTGGCGACCTCCAATTTTATAGGTCCCTTGCTCAGTTATGAAGTCGTGACAGCCTTCTTCCTTGAAGCTGCCTTCCTTGGCATATTGCTGTTTGGCCGTGGAAAAGTGCCACAGGGTATCCATTTGATGGCGGCTGCCTTGGTGGCGCTGGGCACCTTTATTTCAGCGTTCTGGATCCTCGCGGCAAACAGTTGGATGCATACACCGGCAGGCGTTGAGTTGATCGACAATCGTTTCCATGTGATTTCCTGGTTTGACGCGATTTTCAATCCTTCCTTCCCTCATCGCTTTGCACACATGGCTGTAGCTTCCTTTATCACCGGCGGGTTTGTCGTGGCAGGCGTTAGCGCCTGGTTTTTGTTGCGTGGAAGAGATCCAGAGGCTAACCGTCGTGCGCTTTCCATGTGCTTATGGTTGCTGCTTTTCCTGACGCCTCTTCAGGCGTTTATAGGCGACTCCCACGGGTTGAATACGCTCAAATATCAGCCAACGAAGGTCGCAGCAATGGAGGGGAACTGGGAAACATCTACCAGCGTGCCATTGCTCTTGTTTGCGCTACCGGACCAGGAGGCGCAGAGAAACCTTTATGAGATTGGCATTCCTAACGTGGCCAGTCTCATACTTACCCATTCGCTGCATGGTGAAGTTCCAGGGCTTACGGCCGTGCCACCTGAAGACCAGCCTCCTGTTGCCATCGTCTTTTGGGCGTTTAGGGTGATGGTTGGCATTGCCTTAATAATGATTGCTGTCTCCTTTGTAGGCTTATTCTTGCGGCGCAATCAACGTATTTATGAGAGTCAGCTGTTTTTGAAAACATTGGTCGGCATGATTTCTTTACCCTTCATTGCGGTTCTGGCTGGCTGGATAGTGACCGAAGTAGGTCGGTCCCCTTGGCTGGTATACAACATCATGTCTCATGCAGAGGGTGTGACACCTTCGCTAACAGGCTGGATGGCGCTGTTTACGCTTATTGGGTATGTGCTGGTATATGCGGTGGTTTTTTATGCTGGTATTTACTATCTAACCCGGGTGGTTCGCAACGGCATGTTGCCTGAGCAAGAACAGGCGTCTGTTAATAGGGATGCTGACCGTCCCAAGCGGCCACTCTCTGCCGCCCACACCCCTTTTGATGATGACATTGATCCGGCGAGGAGCTAACCATGGAAATGTTTGATCTGTCGATTATTTGGGCTGGCATTATCGGGTTCGGCGTCATCATGTATGTACTGATGGATGGCTTTGATCTTGGCTTGGGAATTCTATTTCCCTTTGCCCCTGATGAAGAAGCTCGTGATGTCATGATGAACTCTGTGGCACCGGTCTGGGACGGTAACGAGACTTGGCTGGTTTTGGGAGGGGCTGGCTTGTTAGCGGCTTTTCCCTTGGTTTACTCGATTTTCTTACCGGCACTCTATATCGGTGTTTTCTTGATGCTGGCAGGGTTGATTTTTCGTGGCATTTCGTTTGAATTCCGCTTTAAGTCGCGCCGTAACCGCCGCTGGTGGAATCGCTCCTTTGCCTGGGGTTCGGCGGTCGCTGCGTTCGCTCAAGGCGCTGTGGTTGGTGCATATATTCAGGGCTTTCAAACCGAAGACTTTGTTTATACCGGGGGCGCCTTTGATTGGTTAACGCCGTTTACGGTGTTAACAGGCTTGGGGCTTATGGCAGGCTATGCGCTTTTGGGCTCAACTTGGCTGATTCTAAAATCAGAAGGCCACGTACAGGATTGGGCGTATAAAATCACGCCTATGCTGCTGGCAATGGTGCTGGTAGTCTTCGCCATTGTTAGTATCTGGACGCCGTTCGTGAACCCGGTTGTTTGGGATCGCTGGTTTGGTCATCTGCACTTGATCTGGATTTTCCCAGCGCTAGCGCTCTTCTTCGCCTTTCTTGTATACCGCTCGGTAAAGCAGCGCCGTGAGAGCTATCCTTTCCTTGCGACTATCGGTATTTATGTATTTACCTATCTGGGCTTGATCGTGAGCCAATGGCCGATGATAGTGCCGCCTAACTACACCTTGTGGGATGCGGCGTCAGCACCTGAGTCACAGCTTTTCTTGTTGATTGGTGTGCTCTTTGTTATCCCCTTTATCCTGATGTATACCGCATGGACGTATTGGGTATTTCGCGGCAAGGTGCGTGTAGGTGAAGGTTATCATTAAGCCAGAGGCAATCAGATGACGGAGCAGTCGCTAACCGCGCGCTCCTGGTTAAAAATGCTGGCAACCTTAGAGCGGCGAAGATTAAATCTCGCCGCTTTTCTTGGCATTTTAGCTGGGGTTCAAACGGTTATTATTGTAGTGGGATTGGCCTGGTTAGTAGAGCAGTTGGTTATTGATCAACAAGCGCCTTATCCATTTTTAAACGTATTAATAGGGCTGGCGCTGTGCGTGCTTGGGCGCGGAGTATGCCTGTGGGGGCAAGAGGTAATAAGTCTGGAGGCTAGCCTGCGTATTCGTCAGTACGCCCGACGTCAACTGCTGGATAAATGCTGGACATTGGGTCCTGTGTGGTTGGCTTATCATCAAAGCGGCGCCTTGGCGACGCAGGCGGTAGAAAACATAGAGGCACTAGATGGTTATTTTTCTCGCTTCTATACGCAGCTAAGAATTACTTCTCTCTTACCGCTACTGATTCTATTGGTGGTGCTACGACTGGATTATGTCGTCGCTCTCTTCTTGTTGCTTTCTGCGCCCATCATCCCGCTATTCATGGCACTAGTAGGCATGGGAGCTGAGCGTATAAATCGGGATCAGTTTGCAGCGGTTGCACGGCTCTCTGCCCACTTTCTTGACCGTGTTCGTGGAATGTCGACGCTTCAGCTATTTGGTCGCACGGCGAGTGCTCATCAGGACGTTTGGTGGGCAACAGATGATTACCGTCGTTTAAGCATGCGAACGTTGCGCTTGGCTTTTTTATCGTCTGCAGTGCTCGAGTTTTTCGCGTCGGTCGCCATTGCCGTAGTAGCGATATACGTAGGGTTTGGCTTACTGGGATATATTGAGTACGGGCCTGCGCCTTCTTTAACGCTCTTTACGGGCTTAGCCGTATTGCTGCTCGCTCCTGAGTTTTTCCAGCCGTTACGCACCTTGTCACAGCACTACCATGATCGTGCTACTGCTTTAGGTGCCGCAGAAAGCCTGGTAACGGTGCTGAATGAGTCGAGCATACAGCGAAGTACGTTTGATGAACCTGCAGCTGATGACGATATTGCAGTGCTACAAAATGTCAGCGTTGACTATCCGATCCGCGGTCGGGTGTTAGGGCCAATGGATCTGACGATCAAAAAAGGCAGTGTCATTGCGATTAGTGGTCCATCCGGGAGCGGGAAGTCGACACTGTTGGCGTTATTGGCCGGTTTTTTGACGCCATCAAGCGGCACGCTTCAGTTGGCTCAGCCGCGTTACGCGTGGCTGGACCAGCAGCCGGGCCTGTTGCATGGCACCTTGGGGGATAACTTGCGGCTGGCAAACCCTGATGCCGATGCTTCCGCAATGCTTTCAGCGCTTCACCAGGCTGGTCTGGAGGAGCTTCTAAACCAATTGCCTGATGGTTTGGATACCATGATAGGAGAGCGCGGAGTAGGGTTGTCGGGTGGTCAGGCCCAGCGGCTGGCGTTGGCGCGTATTTATTTAAGTGATGCTGATTTAATCCTGCTCGATGAGCCTACAGCAAGCCAGGATGCTGAAACCGAAGCCTCTGTGATTAGTGCATTGTTAGCATGGGCTGCACAGGGGCGTACGGTGATTATGGCAACGCATCACCCGGCTGCGATTAGGGCGGCTCAGCTCCACTTTTATATGCAGGACGGCCGTTTAAAGGAGGTGCGTGATGCAACCTAATGCGTCCTCACAAAAAAGTGAGCTGTCCCAAGCGCGCCAGGCATTGTCGCCCTGGGTAGCGTTAATGATGAAGCGTCGAAGGCGGTTCGCAATCGGCGCGCTCCTTATTTGCTTAACGCTTGCTGCGGGGCTTTCACTGCTGGGCCTTTCTGGGTGGTTTATTACCGCATGTGCATTAGCGGGCATCGCTTTTTTGCTTGGCTTACCTGTTCAGTTGGATGTGTATGTACCTGGCGGAGGAATACGCTTCTTTGCGCTATTACGTACTGTCGCCCGCTATATAGAACGTCTCTATAATCACGATACGGTGCTTCGCCTCTTGGCTGATTTACGCTACCGCGTGTTTGGCCAGCTTATGCGATTGGATGAGGCGGCGTTGCAGCGCGAGCGTGTCAGTGACTGGCTGGGACGTTTAACCGCTGATATAGATGCTCTCGACAATCTTTATCTTCGTTTGCTGATGCCACCCCTGGTTAGCTTGGTAGTTATTGTGGGGTTAACCCTCTTTATTGCTATTTGGTTGCCTGCTTTAGCGCTGTGGGTCGGCGTGGTTCTGCTGGTTCTGTGGGCAAGTGTTACCTATGGCATGGCGCGCTTGGGGTATGCGCACAGTCATCGCCAAGTGGCTGACCAGGAAGGGTTACGGCGTTTAGTCGTTGATCAGTTGCAGGCCTCAGCTGAGTTAATTGCCTATCGCAGTGCTGCGTGGCACCGTCAGCAGGTGGAGGTGCACGAAGATGCAGCGCTTGATAATCAACGGCGCCTTGGCCGAAGCGTTGCTATGGGTAATAGCCTCATTAGCGTTATTACCGGGTTGCTGCTGTTAAGCGTTGTATGGCTGGGTGGCGTGCTGGTGGCGAGTGGGGTAATAACCGGGCCTATTCTGGTGATGTTGCTGCTGGTGATTCTGGGTGTGAATGAGGTTTTTGTACCGCTTCCGGGTGCTTTCGCTCGCTTGGGGGGCAGTACCGCTGCAGCAGAGCGTTTAAATGCACTTGGGCCCGAGTGCCAGCAGAGTCAACACCAGTCATTTTCCGGCCAACAGCTTGACCTTGAGTTGCGGAAAGTCACGCATTGTTATCCTTCTAGCCTGATGCCAGCGCTCGATAGTGTTTCATTTCATTTGGCAGCGGGGGAGTGGGCTATCATTACCGGGCGCTCAGGTGCGGGTAAAAGTACCCTGGCGGCGCTTTTGACGGGGCGGCTTGCTCCTTCTAAAGGTATGGTTAATGTAGGAGGCTGCGTGCCTACTGCTGTGCCAGAGAAGGAGCGTTCGCAACACATTGCTTTGTTAACCCAGCAGGTAGACCTTTTCGATGCGTCATTGGAAGAAAATCTACGCTTGGGGAATCCTGATGCTGATGATGAAGCGCTTTGGGATGTGCTGAAAGCAGTAGCGCTCGATGGGTGGGCTCAATCTCTTCCGGGCCAGTTGCAAACACCCGTAGGTGAGCGAGGGCAGCAACTGTCTGGTGGGCAGGCGCGGCGGGTGGCGCTGGCTCGGCTGTTGCTCATGGACCCTTCGGTGGTTATTTTAGACGAGCCTTTTGCGGCGATTGATCATGATACGGCCGTAATAGTAGCTAACACGCTTTCTCGCTGGTTAGTCGGGCGCACCACCATCTTCTTTGTTCACCATGAAGTGGGTAGCTTGCTAACGCGACAGATAACCCATCACTGGCACTTAAGTGTCGGGAAGCTCAGCTCAGGTAAGTAACCGCTTGAGTTGGGCGTTAAGGAAAAATGATGCAGGATTTTTTACGTAACCTCCCTAAAGTCGAGCTTCACTTGCATATTGAAGGCTCGCTGGAACCGGAGCTTATGTTTGCTCTGGCAGAGCGAAACAGTATCGAATTACCTTATTCCTCCGTCGAGGAGGCCAAGGCAGCCTATCAGTTTAAAGATCTACAAGGTTTCTTGAACCTCTATTTCCAGGGCATGAGCGTTCTTCGTCATGAGCAGGATTTTTATGACTTGGCGATGGATTATTTCAAGCGCGCTAGTAGTGAGGGTGTCGTCCATATCGATATACATTTTGATCCTCAGGCACATCTACAGCGCGGCGTTTCTCTGGACGTGGTCATGTCCGGATTACTGCGTGCCAAGCAAGAGGCAGAGCAGTCTCTGGATTTAAGTGTCGGAATGATCATGGCCTTTTTGCGTGACCGGCCTGCCGAAGAGGCACTTCAAGTGCTGGAGCAGGCAGCACCTTACTGGAGTGAGCTTGACGCCATTGGTCTGGATAGTGCTGAGCGCGACCATCCACCCTCAAAATTTGTTGCCGTTTTTAAACGCGCCCAAGAGTTGGGGTTGGCTCGGGTGGCTCATGCAGGAGAGGAGGGGCCGGCCTCCTATATCATTGAGGCATTGGATTTGCTTGATGTGTGCCGCATTGATCACGGTATTCGCTGTCTGGAGAGTGACGAGGCGGTGGAGCGTCTATATCAAAAGCAAACCGTGCTGACCGTATGCCCCTTATCCAACGTAAGCTTAAATGTGGTTGATAGCTTAACCGATCATCCTCTGCCGGCCCTTCTTGATAAAGGGCTTAATGTGACGATTAGCTCGGATGATCCGGCTTACTTTGGTGGTGGTCTATTGGCTAATCACATCGCTTGTGCTCAATCATTCGGCTGGGATGAAGAGGCTTTCCTGACTCTTAACCGTAATGCCATAAAAGAAGCCTTTACAACGGAATCCAGGCGCCAAGAGCTGCTGGCCCGCCTTGATGTGGTCGAGTATTAGGCTGGCTAGCGTATAAGGGCTATTGACTTAGCTTCTTGTATCAATGCGTTAGTGCTTTAAAGTAATTGCAAAAAAGTTGTTGACCCATCAGGAAAAGTGGGTAGAATACGCCCCACATCGAACGGGCAGCGCCCTTCGGT
>NZ_JBQSYV010000025.1:0-58421 GCF_052379685.1 Halomonas sp. 111 | reverse complement strand
AGCACACCATTCACGACGCGATCGACTCAGTGAACACCGCCGCCAACGCGGGCTGGAACGTCACCGATGTTGACGGCAATGCGGCCAACATCGGCCCGAACGGCGAAGTCCAGTTCAGCGGTGATAGCAATATCGGCGTGGCACAGAACGGCCTTGACGGTAATGGCGAAATCGACATCACCCTGAACCGTGATCTCGACCTGGATAGCGTCACTACGGGTGACAGTACATTGAGCACTGATGGCCTGGTAGTGAACGGCAATACCGGCAACCCCACCGCCACCACCACTGTTGAGGCAGGTACGATCACCGTTGCCGCCAACCCGGCCACGGGCCCAGCTAACGAAATCGTCATTGAGGCCAATAGCGGTACCATTAGTGGGCTGATGAACCGTAGCTTCGACTCAGACAACATCGTCAGTGGCCAAGCGGCGACAGAGGATCAACTGGGTCAAGTAGCGACGGATCTGACCAACACCGGCTTTAACATCGCAGCCGATAACGGTGCAGATGACAATGTCCGTCTTGGCGAAACGGTCACGTACACCAACGACGACGGCAACCTGGTCTCAACGGTACGTGACAACGAAATCGTTTATGACCTTGCTAACAACATCAACGTAGATAGCATCACCGCTGGTGACAGCTTGCTCGATAACGACGGTCTAACTGTGGACGACGGTTCGGGTAACACCACCGTAGTCAGCGCCGAAGGTACTAACGTTACCGACACCGCAGGCAACAACAGCGTCTACGGGGCGACCGGCGCGACCATCACCGACGCGGCGGGCAATGCCAGCACGCTCACCGGCGATTCACTCACCGTGGGCGGTGCGAATCCGATCCTAGTGAGCGGTAGTGCCGGTGAAATCACGGGTCTGACCAACACCACCTATGACGAAAACAACGTCATAGCTGACCGGGCGGCTAGCGAAGGTCAGTTGAGTCAGGTGGCAACGGATCTGACCAACACCGGCTTTAACATCGCAGCCGATAACGGTACGGATGACAATGTCCGTCTTGGCGAAACCGTTACCTACACCAACGACGACGGCAACCTGGTCTCAACGGTACGTGACAACGAAATCGTTTATGACCTGGCGGACAGCATTGCCATTGATCAAGTCACCACCGGCGATACCGTGATGAATGACAACGGCGTCAGCGTGGGTGCCGATGTACAGCTCAGCGATACCGGGCTGGCGATTGGCGATGTTAACAGTAATGATCCAAGCACAAGCGTAGAAGCGGGCACGATCACTCTAGCCGCTAACCCGACCACAAGCCCGGCTAACGAAATCGTCATCGACGCTAATAGCGGCACTGTTAGTGGACTGGCGAACCGTGATCTAAACGGCGCCGACTTCGCCCAGGCGGGTCGTGCGGCTACTGAAGAGCAGCTCAACATCGTCAATGATGCTGCGACAGCCGGCTGGAACGTCACTGATGCCAACGGCAACGCCGCCAACATCGGCCCGAACGGCAACGTGGCGTTCACCGGCGATAGTAATATTGCCGTGGCGCAGACCGGATTCGACGATAACGGTGAAGTTGAAATCACGCTCAACCGCGATCTTGACCTGGACAGTGTGACCACTGGCAACACCGTGGTGAATAACGACGGTCTCACCATTAATGACGGCGCAGGTAACCTGACCACCGTGACCAACGATGGCCTGACCATTGCTGGTGGCCCGAGCATCACTGCCAGCGGGGGTATTGATGCAGGCGGGATGAATATTGCCAATGTTGCAGATGGGGAGTTGAGTGAAAATAGTGCTGATGCCATTAACGGTTCCCAGCTCTATGCCACTAACCAGTGGATCGAAAACCTGCAGGGTAATTTCGTCAACATCGTGGGTGACAGTGCCGATGAGTACATTACTCAAAATGGTCGAGGCATCCGCTATGTACGCACCAACGATAGTGGCCTGGCCGTAAGCGATGCTTTTGCCCAAGGCGTAGGCTCAACGGCGCTTGGCTACGAAGCACGCGCTACTGCAGACCAAGCACTAGCGATGGGCTATGAAGCGGTAGCTGCCCATCAAGGCAGTGTAGCGCTGGGAGCAGGAGCCCAAACCTCAGAAGCGGTAGGCACAGCATCTATTGAGATTGCAGGCCAAACCTATCAGTTTGCAGGCGCTAATCCGGTGGCAACTGTTAGCGTGGGCAGTGCAGGCGCTGAACGCACCATTACCAACGTGGCCGCGGGACGCATCTCCGCTGAAAGCACTGATGCGGTGAACGGCAGCCAGCTACACGCCACAAACCAGGCGGTCGGCGATCTTGATAACCGTGTCACAACGGTTGAAGGCGATATCAGTAATATCAACAACGATCTGGCTGATCTGGATAGTCGCGCGGTGCAGTACGATCGTAACGACGATGGCAGCGTTGATTACGCCACCATTACGCTAGAAGGCGAAGATGGCACAACGATTACCAACGTGGCAAATGGTGACGTGTCTCGGGGAAGCTCCGATGCTGTTAATGGCGGCCAGCTATGGGATGTGCAAAATCAGATCACCAGTATTGAACAGGGTGGATCTAAATACTTCCGTGCTAACAGCGAAGGGCCTGCGGCTGACTCTCAAGGTGTAGACAGCATCGCCATGGGGCCGTCCAGCGTTGCTGAAGGTGACCGCAGTGTTGCTTCCGGTGCTGGCTCCAGGGCTGAAGCAGAGGGTAGCGTTGCCTTGGGCGCCGACTCGATCGCGGATCGTGAAGGCATGAATGGTGAACGCGAGCGCTTCTCCAATGAATCGGTTGCGTCTTCCCAGGGTGCAGTTTCGGTCGGTAGTGAAGGGGCTGAGCGTCAAATCACTAACATAGCGGGCGGCACCCAGGCGACAGATGCGGTTAACGTCCGTCAGCTGGATGCAGTCCAACAGGGGGCAGTGAACTACGCACGTGACGATGAGGGCAACGTGGATTACAGCACTATTACGTTACGTGGCGAAGAGGGAACCACTATCTCTAATGTAGCCCCTGGTGTTAATGCCAACGATGCGGTGAATGTTGGACAAATGCAGTCGCTTAACCAACGTTTCGCTAACGAAATCAATAATGTTCATGGCCGTATAGATAACGTCGAGAGAAACGCCAATGCCGGTGCCGCGAGTGCTCTGGCCGCATCGACTGTTCCGCAGGCCTGGATGCCCGGTAAGAGCATGGTGGGTGTAGGGGCCGGTACTTACGAAGGGGAGTCTGCCGTATCAGTCGGTGTATCGCGGCTCTCTGATAATGGTCGGTGGATTATCCAGGGTAAGGTCACTGGCGACTCGCAAAGCAACTTCGGCGCAGGTATTGGCGCTGGCTGGCATTGGTAAAGGAGAACGTTGTGATGAACCCACGTATCAATATTAAGGCGGCCCTAGGGGCCGCCAGTATGGCCACCGTTCTTATGTTATCTGGTTGCGCGAGTCCACCTAATAACGACCGGACCGACCTGCGAGATGCCGAAAATGGCTTTCCTGCGCTTGATCAAAACTGGCATGGCGGTGGGCAGTTTGTGAACCCTGATGATGTGCTTCGAATTACCGAAGGGCAGTCAAAGGATCAGGTGCGCCAGTTAATCGGAAATCCTCACTTCGCCGAGGGGTTTTTTGGTGTGCGGGAATGGAACTACGTATTTAATCTCTATACAAATAAGGGTAGTGGCTATATTACTTGTCAATACCAAGTGCATTTCAATGATGAAATGGCTCTGGAAAGTACACATTGGCGAGACGCGCAATGCCCATTGTTATTAGCTCCCATCGAAGTGGAGGAAATTGAACAGCAGCCGCGCCAAGAAAAGCTCACGCTTTCAGGTGACATATTGTTCGACTTTGATAGCGACCGGTTGTCACTGGAAGGACGGCGTGCATTAGAGCGAGTTGCACAGGCGGCTCATAGTGAATATGAGTTGCCAAGCATATTCGTGATTGGTTACACCGACCGTTTTGGAAGCAAGCAGTATAATACTGAACTGTCCCAATCACGCGCAGAAGCCACTGGTAATTATCTCAGCAGCCAAGGCATAACCCGCAGTAATATTACAATCGCGGGAAGAGGTGAAGCGGACCCCGTAGTCGAATGCCCTGGAGCGGTAGCAACACCTAACGTTAAAGAATGCTTAAAACCTAATCGTCGGGTGGAAATAACTATTACTGAACGTGCTCGTTAAGTGCAAATCATACATTGTAAACAGTTGAGTAAGGGCTGTTTTCTATAGCCCTTTTTATAAACAGATAAAAGGTTAAATATTTATATGAAGTATGCAGGATATATCACGACGTTTATAGTTGCTGTAGCAGCAGCTGTTGGCTTATCAGTGATGAGTATCAGTGTCTTGGCCGAGCAACCTGATCGTAAAACAGTTAAGCAGATAGACCAACGCTCAATATGTGTCGCTTCAAGTGATGAGCAAGCTCTTGAATGTCCGGAGGGAGGGCTGTTTTTGGCTAAGCTGGCCATTAATGATGCAGATGTTCAAAACACTCTTGTTCTAGAAAATCGTTTGCTCAATACAATGGCTCTCTACTGTGATACTAACTTTGCTATTCAGCATACCCAAACAGGTGTGTTGTGCGTACTAACGCATCAACGCATCAGTGCACGGTCTCAAGCTGATACCGACAGTGAAGAAAGTGAAAATAATTAATAAGTAATTTCATGACTTGATTAAATTTTATGTGCTTAAAATATAGGGAAGAAAATACCTGTATGTATAAGTGAAAGTATTGGTAGGTCTTTTCGCACGATAGGCTAGCGCATATCGGGCTTTTTAGAGGAGTTCCGCGTGAGGGTAGTATCTTGGTTAAGTCTCATGTTTTGGGGAATCAGTGCTTTAGTTTATGCTGATTATAATGTCGGCTTTAATGAATATCAGCGTGAAAATTATGCTTCTGCTATTCACGAGTGGCGCACGGCTGCTGAACGGGGGGATGCCGAGTCACAATTCATGCTAGGAATGATGTATGAACGTGGCCAAGGAGTAAGCGAAAATATTGACGAAGCTTACAAATGGTATCGGCTTTCTGCTGATAATGGATTGATAGATGCCCAATTACGTTTGGGCGAGCTTTATTTATTAGGGTTAATAGAAGGAGAGCCTGATGATGCTGCGCGCTGGTTCGAAAAAGCTGCCGATAAGGGAAGCGCTGCAGCGCAGTTCCAGTTAGGCTTACTCTATTTGGAAGGACGTGGCGTTGAAGCATCTTCTAGCTTGGCTGTACGATGGTTTGAGCTGGCTGCCGAACAGGGGTTTGTGGCTGCGCAAAATAACATCGGAAGTTTATACGAAAATGGTCAGGGCGTTGAGCAAAGCTACACCCGTGCGTTTGAATGGTATGAGCGCGCAGCTAAGCAAAATGACGCATTTGCCCAAAATAATTTAGGAGCGCTTTACGCTAAAGGAAATGGCGTAGAACGGAATTATGCTTGGGCAGTCTTCTGGTTCGTCATGGCAGTGCAAGGAGGCAATGTATTAGCTCAAGAAAATATTACCGCTAGCTTGCAGTATTTAGAAGAAAAGCAAATAGCTGGTAACCGGGTCAATATTCGGGCGGGCTCTAGCACTGATTCTGAGCGTATCACTTCGCTTTCTATGGGGGACTCCGTTCATGTGTTGGGAAATATGAATGGGTGGAGTCAAATATATTTCCAGCAAGAAAATGCTTCAGCGTTGGGGTGGGTGTCTAATGCGTTGATTAAGTAAAAATTAATGAGGAGGGGATAGCAAGGTGCTTACCAATACTTAGTGCGGGCAGAGGCATAATGAAGAAAAGTAGCCGATGTGGAAATGATTATACTAAGATCCGAAATTGCCGTTATTATAGGCTGGATGATTTTATAAAGGTATATTTAGGGATTTTTCTAAGTGTCATATTTCTGTCTAGCTTAACTGCTAATGCCAGTGACTCTATAGAAGACAGTCATCGTATCGTGTTAGGAGATACGCTTTGGGGAATCTCAAAACGTTATTATGGTACTCCCCATGAATGGCCGTTTTTGCAACAGTTAAATACAGTTTCTGAACCTGCTTCTCTTCAACCTGGATCCATGCTGGATTTAGGAATGTCCGACTCATTTCCTTTAACAGTTCTCTACCTTTCAGGAAATGCTTGGGTTATTGAAAATGATGCTGAAGTGCTGTTGACGGTAGGGGCAGTTCTTGAGGAAGGAGCTACTCTTCAAACAGGAAGGAATGCTTCAATAACACTGCAGATGAATGATGGTGCAAGAATTGTGGTGCCTTCTATGTCTCGCATTACATTAAAGCGAGAGTCTGAAAAAGGAGTCACGCTGTTTTTAGAGGAAGGCGAGATTGAGTCTTATGTCCCTATTAAACGAATGCAACAACGACCCTATCACATAGAAACCTATAATGGTGTTTTAGGAGTACGTGGGACTCACTTTAAGACGCGCTATGAATCTAATACATTACTAGCGTCGGTATATGAAGGAACAGTTTCGGCTATTGATCTCATGGTATCTGAGAGAGCTGCTGTTATTGCAGGCAAAGGAGTGCGAATTGATGATCAAGGACATCTACAAGTTGCCAACCTTCTTTCCCCTCCTGAGAATGTCAATGTTTCGTCGCTCCCCTCTGGTGACTTGGAATTACATATGCCGCCGGAAACAGTGAGGAAACAATACCGTGCGCAAATAGCAAGCGACCCAGGTTTTCTGAATATCTTACACGATGAGCGAACTGAAATTGGTCGATTGCGCTTTGTAGGCCTCCCTTCTGGATTCTACCATCTTCGTATTGCGGCAATAGATGAATTGGGAATAGAAGGGAATAGTGCCGCTCATATTATTCATCATCACAGCGAGCACGTAAATGTGTCATCAGAAGATGGCGCGTGGTTGTTCGCTTGGAACCATAGACCTCAAGAAATCTATACCCTTCAACTCGCTTCTGATCAGCAGTTCAATACAATACTACTGGACTATAAGGCGCGTAATACCGGGGTTTTAAAGGTGACCCACCTGCCCCTTGGAGAAATATATTGGCGTATTTTGAGTGTCGATGAGAAAGAAAACATGGCACATGAGGTTGGTAATGGAATATTAAATGACGCAAAGTACTAGAGATTTTTCTCAAAAACTACATAAGCGTTTTCTTGTAACATGGTGGGTAATGGGCAGCTTATTGCTGCCCATTGTCTTTTTTTTATATAGTTTCTCGCCGTTATTATCAGATAATTACCTTTATGATGCTTGGCTCTCTTGGCGAGAAAAATTGCCTTCTTCAGATATATTGATTGTGGCAATTGATGAGCCAAGCCTACAAGCATTAGGACGCTGGCCATGGTCACGTAGCGTGCATGCTCAACTGGTTCAGCAATTACAAGCTGGCAATGTCGAAAATATTGTTTTGGATATTCTGCTGATTGAACCAAGTCGTTTTCCTGAAGAGGACACACTATTAGCTGAATCAATGCGAAAACACGGAGGCGTTTATCTTCCTGTGGCACTACTTGCGGAACAACAGGCTAGTGACAGTATCCGAGATGTCCTGTTACCTCCCCTACCGCTACTGCAAGCGGCAAAAGCAACAGGCCACATTGATATCATTATTGATAAAGACGGCGTTTCCCGTACTGTCGAGTTGATGAAGTCACGCGGTGGGCAGCAATGGCCTCAACTAATGATGCCACTCGGTGCTGAAACTGCTGGTGAACAACCTTCCCGGGTGGTAAGAATTCCATTTCGAGGCCCTACTGGCCACTATCCAACAGTTTCTTATTACGATGTGCTAATGGGACATGTCCCTGCTTCGATTTTAAATGGTCGTACCGCTCTGGTAGGGGTGACTGCTCAAGGCTTGGGTAATCGTTATAATGTATCATTATTGTCTGAAGGGTTGATGCCTGGAGTTGAGATACAAGCCCATTTGCTTGATGCTATTAGAGAAGAGACGCTGATTCGTGAAGTAGATAGTTGGTTTGGCGCGTTAATAGCTAGTATTCCGATTATCATGTTAATGCTTTTGGCTTGGTGGCTACGTTTTCGTTATTTATTATTAACAACTTTATTGCTTAGCGTGAGCGTATTGGTTTTTTCTATAATAGCATTGAATTTGCAGTGGTGGTGGCCACCTACGGCTAGTCTAGTAGCGCTAGGTATCGCATTAGTGGTTGTTGTTGGGAAAAGCCAGGCAATACTTTTGGATTGGTTCAAAAGTGAGCTAAATCGTCTATACCAAGAGCCTGAAATTTTACCGTATACAGAGCGAGCATCTGCCCTTAATGCGGGGAGCAAATTATACCAACAGTCTCAGGCTCTTGAGTTTGCGTTAAACCGTATTGTCGAAGGGCGACGTTTTATTTTTGACGCCATGCAATCCTTACCGTTACCTGTTTTTATCGTGAATAAAGAGGGAGAGGTGTTATTAGCTAATAAAAAAGCTTTAAGCCTTCGTGGAAAAAGCAACCTTTGTGCTATTGAGCATGTTGAACATATTTCGAAAGTTCTTGATTTCAAGGAAAGTCAAACATTTAAATCGCTATGGCCGCCTAAACCCGATTTTGAAAAGGCAAGTATACATATCCGTAAAGGAGGAGTGTGTACCGATGGGCAAGGCAGCACCTATCGATTAGAAATGGGAAGCCTATCCACATCTTCGAGTAATATTGAAGGAGGATGGATACTATGGTTGGTTGACTTAACGAGCGAAGTAGAAACTGAGGCGCAGCGTACCAGTATGTTAAGGTTCCTGTCCCATGATATGAAAGCGCCACAAACCAAGGCTTTAGCCCTTGTTGATGCTCAGCGCGAGTCAGAATTAGCGCTGCCACAAAAAGTTTTCTATCAGGCTTTAGAGAAAAGCTTAAATATGGGGCTGGGAATGATTAATGATTTCATTGACCTAACAAGAGCAGAAACACTGAGTTTTAAAAAAGATTTTATCTTGCTAGAAGATATAATGATAGAGGTGCTGGATCAGATTTTTCCTCTTGCTCAGGCCAAGAATGTTAAACTAAATGGTAATTGTAACGACGAAGAGGGAGCGCCTGTAATCGGGGATAGAAACTATCTCTCAAGAGCGATATTTAACTTAATTGAGAATGCAGTGAAATATAGTCATCGTAATGGAGAGGTCCAAGTGTATGTCTCCGTAAGCGATAAATGGGTTTACCTAAACGTTTTAGATAACGGTGTGGGCGTTGAAAGTGATGATATCGGCATTATTTTTGAGGATTTTAGACGTAGCGATAGATCTAATATGGCACAAGGACATGGCCTCGGGTTAGCGTTAGTAAGAAAAGTAGCAGAAAAGCATGGTGGTAACGTGACTTGTAAGAGTGTGCTGGGCGTCGGCAGCCATTTTACATTGAGAATTCCTGGTTTTAAGGAGTGAGAGTCGATTTACGACTTGGGCGGCGTGATCGAAGCCTACGAAGAAGTAGGCCGACGCTTGGGAATCACCTTTCCTGCCTGATCGCCCGTACTAGCCAGTCATGATGTCGATAGCCACCACTTCTAACGTGGTGGCTTCGTCGTTGTGTAGGGCTCGAAACTTCACATCGACATCGCGCAGCCTAACGCCGTAGACACGCCCAGACTCCTCGCTTTGCTTGTAAGCGGGGCGTGGGTCTTGTCCAAGCACTTGTTCGATCAATGCATGCAAGCTTGCGCTATCAACGCGGCGTGCCAACGTATCCAGTGCATCGTGGCTGAGTGTGACTGGCAGCAACGCGGGGGCTTGCGGCGCAAAACCGGCGACAGCTTCAGGGCGTGCTTCGGCCCAGGGCAGGTAGGGCTTGATATCGACCACCGGGGTGCCGCTCACTAAATCGCAGCCTTCGAGTCTTAAACGAACCCCTTGGTGTGTGTCGATACCGGCAAGCGTTACCAGCGAGAGGCCCAGCCGATTAGGTCGATGGGTACTGCGGCTGGCAAATACACCTACCTTGCGGTTGCCCCCAAGCCGTGGTGGGCGTACTAATGGCGTCCAACGCTCTGGGCTTTGATGAAAAATAAATGACACCCAAAGATGGCTAAAATCCTCCAACCCACGCACCGTTAATGGGTCGTTATAGGGTGCCGTTAGCACGAGACTGGCGTTGGCCGCCTGCGCCAGGCCCGGTTGGCGGGGTATGCCAAACTTGTCCGGGTAGTCGCTAACAACGTAACCGATAGGCGTCAGCGTAAAGGACGCATTGTCAGGGGCATTGTGCATGCTACTGCCTTATGCTGAGATAGGCGGCCAAGTATAAGGCAGCCTGACGTTATACGCCGAATGTTTGCTTGATCCCCATTTCGATAACTGCTTAGAGGTGATGCATGCCAACGACCGAGGAGCTTTCTGCGCCAAAAGCCCCGGCGGCCAGGGTGACCTACCGCGCCGCTCTAGCGCGCGACGCCGCCGACCAGGCAGAAGTGTTTTACCATGCGGTCATGCAAGGCGCAGCCAGCCACTATGAGCTGAGCCAGCGGCGCGCCTGGGCCAATGCGCTGCCCCGAGAAGCCAGCGCCTGGGCGGTTCGCCACGCGCTTTACACCACACTGGTGGCGGTGCGCGACGGCCGCTGTGTCGGCTTCCTTGAGCTTGATGCTAAGGAAGGGCGTATCGAAACGCTGTATGTGTGGCCCTCGCTGACCGGGCGTGGTATTGGCACCACACTGTTGATTCATGCTGAGCGTATGCTGTTGGAGCAGGGAGTTGATCGCATAGAGATTGAGGCGAGTCTGATGCTTTATGACCGCCTGCTGCGCCGAGGCTGGGAAAACCTGGGCGAGCAGTGGGTTGAACGAAGCGGTGAGTCACTTCAGCGCTATCGGATGGAAAAGCGCTTGAGCGCGATTGAAACCTGAGCCTGAGACTAAATCTGAAGCTGAGCCTGGCTATACGCTATAGCTGCGGGTAATTCGCATGGAAAGATCAATTGATTGGATATCTTTGGTCAGCGCGCCACTGGAAATACAGTCGATCCCCGTATCGGCAATCGCTTTGAGTGTAGCCGCATCGACATTGCCTGAGGCCTCAAGCGTGGCGCGCCCGCCGTTCAGTTCGACTGCTACGTACAAATCTTCAAGTGCGAAATTATCCAGCATGATGATGTCAGCTCCGGCCGCCAATGCCTGGTCAAGCTCTTCAAAGGTCTCCACTTCCACCTCTACCAGCACATCCCTGGCAAGTGTCCTTGCCTGACTCACCGCGGCCTTGATGCCGCCGCATGCCGAAATGTGGTTCTCCTTGATTAAGAATGCATCCCAAAGACCTATTCGATGATTGTGGCCTCCGCCGCACGTAACGGCGTATTTCTGCGCCAAACGCAGGCCGGGAAGCGTTTTGCGGGTATCGAGCAGGCGAACGCCGGTACCCTCAATCAAGTTGACGTAGCGGCGCGTTGTGGTTGCCGTGGCAGACAGCGTTTGTAACATGTTGAGCGCCGCGCGCTCCCCGGTTAACAAACTACGTGCCGGGCCTTCCAGTTCCAAAAAGCCTTGGCCTTCATCCAGCAAGTCACCGTCAGCGGCTAGCCAGCGAAGCGTGACGCGCTCATCCAACTGCTGAAAAATTTCATCGACCCACGCAGCCCCACACAGCACTGCAGACTCGCGGGTAATCACCGTCGCCGTTGCCCACTGGTCCTCGGGAATTAGCTGGGCGGTAATATCGCCTGAACCTATATCTTCGTTAATCAGGCGAGTCACGCAGGTGCTGATCTCTTCAGCTAGCGCATTTTGGTTATTCATGGCGGTGAGCTCTCTGGGCATGATCAAATGAGACCGGCATTATAGTAAAAGAGAGCCGCTAATGAGAGCAGTGAAAAGTGCGCGACGTAAAGGAGACTTTGTGGGTGATTAATGACCAGACACACGACGGCTGGTGGGGCAGGGCGCGCAGGGTTGACTCGCCCAATTATGATGCGCGACCTACTGACGAAGTATCTTTATTGGTACTGCATGCGATTAGCTTACCTCCTGGGCAATTTAGTGGTGATGCGATAGAGGCGCTGTTCACTAATCAACTGGCAACGGACCAGCACCCTTTTTTTGCCGAGATTGCCCATTTGCGCGTTTCAGCGCACCTGCTTATCCGGCGTGATGGTGAGTGCGTGCAGTTCGTGAATACGGATCAGCGCGCCTGGCACGCTGGGCGTTCACGCTGGTGGGATGGCCACGCCATGCAGTGGCGGCAGACGTTGAATGACTTTTCACTGGGCATTGAGTTGGAAGGTGATGACATAACGCCCTTTACCAAGGCTCAGTACCACGCACTGGCAGAAGTCACTCAGTGGTTAATGATTCGTTACCCAGCGCTTGATGCGTCACGAATTACTGGCCATGCTCATATTGCGCCGCTGCGTAAAACGGACCCGGGCCCCGCCTTTGATTGGGCCTATTTTTACCAGCGTTTGGCGAAAATCCACCTTGATACGCTTTAAAAAGGACGATTAAGTTGTTCAACGACAAGAAAATAAAACGGTAGTTTAGCTACACTGCCTACGCATAAATGGTAATAGGTCGCACTGTCGAAACGTCTATGTTGCAGCGCAATAGTTTGTTTTCGATACGCTTTTCCACTGCTCCGGAATTGGCAGCGTGGCGACTTTGCGGTATCTTCCTATATACAAAAGGCTAACTTTTACGACATTTATGTAGCTTTACTACATTCAGATGTCTGTAGCTCATTGAATATAGAGCTAAAAAAACATTAGCGTTACCGCGCAAATGCTTTTCTGCGGTGGCCATCAATCACCGCAGCTGCCCCAAGCCCGTACGGGTTGGCGGGGCTCATGTCATTTATCGTCATTCGGAGAGACCTCTATGAGTCTGGAGACAAGAGAAGATCTCGATCCGGTCGAAACCACGGAGTGGCTGGAATCCTTGGAATCGGTGCTGGATCGTGAGGGCGAAGATCGCGCCCGTTACCTGATGACCCGCCTGGCGGATCGCTTGCGCCGGGACGGGATGAAGGTACCCTTCTCGGTGACAACCCCGCACCGCAACACGATCCCGCTTCATCGTGAAGCGCGGATGCCTGGTGATCTATTCATGGAGCGTCGCATTCGCTCCTTGATTCGCTACAACGCGATTGCCCAGGTCATTCGTAATAACCGGGCCAACCCCGGGCTTGGCGGCCACATTGCCAGCTTTATGTCATCGGCAACCCTTTATGATGTGGGCTTTAACCACTTCTTCCGTGCGCCTAAAGATGACTTCGCTGGCGACCTGATCTACATCCAGGGCCACGTAGCGCCGGGCATTTACGCACGCTCCTTCCTGGAAGGCCGTCTGTCTGAAGATCAGATGGATAGATTCCGTCAGGAAGTAGATGGCGATGGCTTGTCGTCGTATCCGCACCCTTGGCTGATGCCGGATTACTGGCAGTTCCCGACCGTCTCCATGGGCCTTGGTCCAATCCAGGCGATTTACCAAGCCCACGTGATGAAGTACCTGCATCATCGCGAAATGAAAGACATGTACGATCGCAAGATCTGGTGTTTCATGGGCGATGGCGAGTGTGATGAGCCGGAATCCTTGGGTGCCATCTCACTGGCAGGCCGTGAGAACCTGGATAACCTGATCTTCGTTATCAACTGTAACTTGCAGCGTCTGGACGGCCCTGTACGCGGTAACTCCCGCGTAATGGACGAGTTTGAAGGCGTTTTCCGCGGTGCTGGTTGGAACGTCATCAAGGTGGTTTGGGGTCGCCACTGGGATCCGCTGTTTGAGAAGGATAACAAAGGTATCCTTCAAAAGCGCATGGATGAAGCGGTCGACGGTGAGTACCAGAACTACAAGGCTAACGGCGGCGCTTATACCCGTGAGCACTTCTTTGGTAAGTATCCTGAAACCGAAGAGATGGTTAAAGATCTTTCCGATGATGATATCTGGAAGCTCAACCGCGGTGGCCACGACCCGTTCAAGGTTTACGCGGCCTATCATGAAGCCGTCAATACCTCTAACGGTAAGCCGACGGTTATCCTGGCGCATACGGTAAAAGGTTACGGTATGGGCAGCGGCGATGGTGAAGCAGCCAACGAAGCGCACCAGGTGAAAAGCATGGAGTACGAAGCACTGCGGACCTTCCGCGACCGCTTCGGTATTCCGCTTTCCGATGAGCAGCTCAAGGAAGTGCCGTACTACAAGCCGGAAGATGATTCGCCCGAGCTTAAGTATATGCACCTGCAACGCGAGCGCTTAAACGGCTACCTGCCCAGCCGAAAAAGCGATTTTGAAGCGTTGGAAATCCCCACGCTTGAAGATAAAACCTTTGCCACGCAAATGGCGGGTTCAAAAGGTCGTGAAGTATCGACCACCATGTCCTTTGTGCGCGTGCTCAATGGCTTGGTTAAAGACAAGAAGCTTGGCAAGCTGGTCGTTCCGATTATCCCTGATGAAGCGCGTACCTTCGGTATGGAAGGTATGTTCCGTCAGCTCGGCATTTATACCGCCGAAGGCCAGAAGTATGAGCCGATGGATAAAGGCCAAATCATGTACTACCGCGAGGACCAGAAAGGTCAGGTCCTCGAAGAAGGTATTACTGAAGCCGGTGCGATGTCAGCGTGGATGGCTGCTGCCACGTCTTATAGCAATAACCACCTTACGCTGCTGCCGTTCTACATCTACTACTCGATGTTTGGCTTCCAGCGTATTGGCGACTTGGCTTGGGCCGCAGGCGACCTACAGGCACGTGGCTTTATGGTCGGTGGTACCGCTGGGCGTACGACGCTTAACGGCGAGGGTTTGCAGCATCAGGATGGCCACAGCTTAATCCAGGCGTCGACCATTCCTAACTGCCGTAGCTACGACCCCACGTACGGTCACGAAGTCGCCGTCATCGTTCAGGATGGTTTGAAGCGCATGTTCACTGATAAAGAGAACTGCTTCTACTATCTGACCGTGATGAACGAAAACTACGAGCATCCGGAGCTTGAAAACGTACCGGTCGACGATATCGTCAAAGGCATGTACCTGCTGCGTGAGACGAAGGGCGACAAGGGCCGCGTTCAACTGATGGGGTCTGGCACCATTCTGCGTGAAGTGGAAGCTGCCGCTGAGCTGCTCGAAAAAGACTGGGGTATTGGCGCTGACATCTGGAGCGTGACCAGCTTTAACGAACTGCGTCGTGAAGCGCTGCTGCTTGAGCGTGAATCCTTCCTGAACCCGGACGTTGAGGCCAACAAGCCGCACGTTACGAAATGTCTGGAAGGCCGTGACGGTCCGGTCATTGCTTCGACGGACTACATGAAGCTCTATGCGGATCAGGTCCGTGCATGGGTGCCAGGTGACTATACTGTTCTGGGTACCGATGGCTATGGTCGTTCTGACACGCGTAAGAAGCTGCGTTACTTCTTCGAGGTAGATCGTTACTTCGTTGTTGTAGCGGCCCTGCGTGCACTGGCTGAGCGTGGCGAGATTGAACGTAAGCAGGTTGGCGAAGCCATGAAAAAATATGGCATCGACGCTAACAAGCCGAACCCGCTGACCAGCTAAACCGCTGCCCGGCGGGTTAAGTACCCGCCGGCTCGATCCGATTTGAAAGGAGCGCGACCTTGAGTAGCGAAATCATCAAAGTGCCCGACATCGGCGGTAGCGAAGGTGTCGAAATCATCGAGATCGCGGTGTCGGAAGACGACGTCATTGCAGCGGAAGACACCCTGATCACGCTGGAATCTGATAAAGCCAGCATGGATATCCCGGCCCCGAAGGGCGGTAAAGTCGTTAAAGTGCTGGTTAAAGAAGGCGATACCGTTTCCGAAGGCGACGATATCGTTGAGCTGGAAGCGGAAGGCAGCGACGACACATCGTCTGAAAGCCAGTCTGATGAGAGCGCCAAAGAAGACAGCTCGAAAGAAGACGCCGCACCGGCAAAAGAGCAGGCTCAGGAAGCTTCCAAGCCTGCGCCTAAAAAAGCCGCGGGCGGCAAGCAAACCGTGGATATCAAAGTCCCCGATCTGGGCGGCTCTGACAACGTTGAGATCATCGAAGTCGCGGTTAGTGAAGGCGATAGTATCGACGCTGAAGATACGCTGATCACCCTGGAGTCTGATAAAGCCTCCATGGACGTGCCGAGTCCGCATACCGGTAAAATTGTCGCGTTTACCGTAAAAGAAGGCGACACGGTTTCTGAAGGCGATGTTATCGGCCAGATGGAAATCGAAGGTGAAGGTGGCGACGAGGCTGACGATGAATCGCCTGCTGAAGAAGAGGCGAGCGCATCCGACAGCGAGCCTGAAGATACCAGCAGCGACGACAGCGAAGACGACGCGGCCAGCGGCGAGCCAGAGCGCAAGGAGATTCGCGTTCCGGATATTTCCGGCTCTACCGACGTACCGATTATTGAAATCGGTGTGGCAGTAGGCGATGAGATCAGCGAAGAAGATCCGTTGATCACGCTGGAATCTGATAAAGCCTCCATGGACGTCCCCAGCCCCTATAAAGGCAAGCTCCTTGAGCTGACCGTTAAAGAGGGTGATACCGTTTCTGAAGGCGATGTCATTGGTTATATGGAAGTAGCGGGCGCGAAGAAAGCCGCTTCCAAGCCAGCGCCGAAGAAGGAGACTGCTCAGAAAACCGCTGAGAAGAGCACTGCCAAGCAGGGTGCATCAGCCGCAGGCGGTACGCCCAGCCCTGAAGCGCAAATGGCCGCGCACAAGCCGCGTGATGGCAAGTTGGTACACGCAGGCCCAGCCGTGCGTATGCTGGCCCGCGAGTTTGGCGTCGACATTGGCCTGGTTAAGCCCAGCGGCCCCAAAGAGCGCGTGCTCAAAGAGGACGTTCAGGCCTATGTGAAGCAGGTCATTGCGAACCAGGGCAAGGCGCAAGCATCGGGCGGAGCAGCTGCCGCCACGGGTGGCGCCGGTATTCCGCCGATTCCGGAAGTCGACTTCAGCCAGTTCGGTGAGGTGGAAGAGAAGCCGATGGGTCGCCTGTTGAAAATGGGCGCGACCAATCTGCATCGTAGCTGGCTCAACGTGCCACACGTGACCCAGTTTGACGAAGCGGATATTACCGAGCTTGAGAACTTCCGTAAGTCGATGAAAGCCGAAGCCGAAGCACAGGGGGCCAAGTTAACCCCGCTGCCCTTCCTGGTGAAAGCGTGTGCCTTTGCACTGCGTAAATTCCCGCAGTTTAACGTCAGCTTAAAAGGCGATGGCGAAACGCTGGTATGGAAGAACTACGTTCATATCGGTATTGCTGTTGATACCCCTGATGGCTTGATGGTGCCGGTACTACGTGATGCCGATAAGAAGTCCTTGATCGAGATTGCCAAGGACATGGCAGAGCTGGGTAAAAAGGCACAAACCAAGAAGCTCAAGCGGGAAGAGATGACCGGTGGCTGCTTCACTATTTCGAGCCTGGGTTCGATTGGTGGCACAGCGTTTACACCGATCGTGAATGCGCCTGAGGTGGCTATTTTGGGTGTTTCCAAAGCCCAAATGAAGCCGGTTTGGGATGGCAGTGCCTTCCAGCCGCGCTTAATGATGCCGCTGTCGCTTTCCTATGATCACCGAGCAATTAACGGTGCGGATGCTGCGCGTTTCACGGCATTCCTGGCGGATGTGTTGACCGATATTCGCCGCTTGTTGCTGTAATCAGGTTGTCGGCATGATGTGGATTGTCGTGGCGCTGTTTGATGCGGTATCACGGCAATCCACGAAGAAGTATATGAGAAAGTAGCTGCAATAAGGTTTAGTCAACGGCGCCCAGTGATGGGCGCCGTTTGCGTTTAGCACTTCAAACGAGGCAGCTAGTGCGCGAGGCTTGCATCACTTGGCTGTTTTATTTAAAAAATCTTACAAAAATACCCTTCTCAGGCTTTTGGGGAGTTGTGCCGCATGAGTGGCCCGGTTATTGTCGGTTAATTCATTTTATTGCGTTTTACATTCAAGGAGCAGTGGCCATGCGTTTAATCTTGTTGGGTGCCCCCGGCGCGGGGAAAGGGACTCAAGCTCAATATATTTGCGAGCAGTTCAAGATTCCTCAGATTTCCACCGGGGATATGCTACGCGCGGCCATCAAAGACGGCACCGAGCTGGGGCTAAAAGTTAAAGAGATAATGAACAGTGGTGGCCTGGTGTCCGATCAGATCATTATTGACCTGGTGAAAGAACGTATCAGCCAGCCAGACTGCGAGAATGGGTTCCTGTTTGACGGGTTCCCGCGCACCATCCCTCAGGCCGATGCCATGAAAGAGGGTGGCGTGAAGATTGACCACGTGCTTGAAATCGCTGTCCCGGATGAAGAAATTGTCAACCGCCTGGCGGGTCGCCGCGTTCACCCGGCATCCGGGCGTGTTTACCACGTCGATCATAATCCGCCTAAAGAGCCAGGCAAAGACGATGTAACGGGCGAGCAGCTTATTCAGCGTGAAGATGACCAGGAATCAACCGTGCGTAACCGCTTGTCGGTTTATCACGATCAAACGGCACCGCTGGTCGATTACTACCAGCAGTGGGCAGACAAGGACGCTGAAGCAGCGCCCCAGTACCACCGTGTTGAAGGCGTAGGCAGCGTTGCCGATATTACGCGCCAGGTAAAAGAAGCCCTTGGCTAATTAAAAGATGCTCGCTAAGCCGATGGCCCGCCAAGCGCGGGCCATCGTCGTATGGGTGCACTAAAGGTATAATGTTCGAATACTTATCACGAGTGCGGAATTGCTATGTCGTTACACCTTCTTGCGCTAGATGCCTCATCCAGCGCCTGCTCGGTAGCACTGCTACGTCAGAACGGCGCTGACCGCGAGTGTCTAGCGCGCTACGAGATGACGCCGCGTGCGCATACTCGGCGGTTAATGCCGATGGTGGACGAGCTGTTAGCTGAAGCGCAGATTACACCGGCGACGCTCGACGCCATTGCCTTTGGACAAGGGCCGGGCTCATTTACCGGGCTGAGAATCGCTACCGGAACGGCACAAGGGCTGGCCTTTGGTTTGGACCGCCCATTACTCGGTGTCTCAACGCTCAAGGCGTTGGCTCTCCAGGCCCATCGGCGCTTTCACTTTCGCTATATCGTCACTGCTCTGGATGCGCGTATGGGCGAGATCTACGCGGCCACATGGCACTGTTTGAACGATAGCGTGAGTCTGGAGCAAGCTGAAGCCGTGTTGGCCCCGGAAGCGTTTTCGCTACCTGAAGATGAAACTGACTGGGTCGGGGTAGGCTCAGGTTTTACGCTTTGGGAGCGCTTTGCAGCCACGGTGCAAGTGCGCATGAGCCAGCACCTGGTTGATATGGAACCTCGCGCTGAAGAAATGGCCTGGTTGGGTGCCGATGATTTAGCAGCAGGGTTAGGTCAGCCGGCTCACCTGGCTCAGCCGGTGTATTTGCGCAATAACGTTGCCTGGAAAAAGCCGGCATGAGCCTGCCTGAAAAGGCCGTACTCCCAGAAGGACTGGCGCTTACGTATTGCGAGGGGCGTTTAGTACTGGCAGGGGATGAAAAACGCTATGGTAAACCGCTAAGCGTTGATTTTGTGGCGGGTAAAGCAGCCCATCGGCGTCAGTTTGGCGGTGGGCGAGGCCAACTGGTTGCCAAAGCGTGTGGGCTTGCTAAAGGCGTGACGCCCAGCGTTGTCGATGCGACGGCGGGGCTTGGGCGGGATGCCTTTGTACTGGCCGCACTGGGCGCTCATGTGCTGCTGGTTGAGCGTGTCGACGCGATTGCCGCGCTGCTGGAAGACGGTCTGCTGAGAGCCGCTAAAGCGCATGATATCGCTGATATCATCGCTCGCATGACCTTGCGCCATGGCGACGCGGCTCAGTCGCTTGAAGCGTTGGTCGCCGATGCCGCGTTTGATCCACAGGTCGTGCACCTGGACCCGATGTTTCCACATCGAGAAAAATCGGCGCTGGTTAAAAAAGAGATGCGTCTGTTTCGCGAGCTGGCGGGCGATGACGATGATGCGCCTCGTTTGTTGGAGGCCGCCCTGGAGGTAGCGACACACCGAGTGGTGGTAAAACGTCCCCGTAAAGCCCCTCCGATTGCAGGCCCCGCGCCTCAGCATGTGCTGGAGGGAAAGACCAGCCGCTATGATCTCTATGTTAAGCAGTCGCTTCATCGTTGAGCCGACGCGCATTACTCATTCACGACGTATTTAATCAGGAGCAGAGCGCTATGAAGTATCAGCCCCTGACATGGCATGCGGGCAATCGGTTTACCCTGCTGCCCGAGGCGTCTCGCTTTCTACCCGCTATGCTTGAAGCCATCAACCACGCCAATCACTATGTCTTGGTTGAGCTTTACTTGATGGAGTCGGGAGCGCTTGCTGACCAGGTTATACAAGCACTTACAACGGCAACCCAGCGGGGTGTAAGGGTGTATCTGCTGTTGGATGGCTTTGGTTCCAAGGGGCTTGCTAGCAGCGACCGCGAGCGACTTCTTGACGCGGGCGTGGCGCTGCGCTTTTTCAATCCGGTGGGGCTACACTCATTGGCCCGGAACCTTAGTCGTGACCACCGCAAAATTATAGTGGTCGATGGGCAAATAGCTTTTACCGGTGGGTTTGGCGCCGTCGATGAATTTTTAGAGGCATGGTACGACATTGCCGTGCGTATTGAAGGTCCGGTCATTGCCGACTGGGAGATGCTTTTTCGCAGCCTTTGGCGCTCGCGTTTAACGCGCGCAGAGGACAAGCGCCCTGCTGAGCCGCTTCCCAAACAGCGCCAGACAGAAGCGTTCGATGGTGGAGCAACTGGCCGCGTTATACAGGGCCGGGGCTACCGGTATCAGGCGATTCGTCACTCGCTTTATCGGCAAGTACACGGCGTTCAGGAGCGCCTTTGGCTCTGTACGCCCTATTTTGTGCCTACGTTTACGCTGCGCCGCCGCTTGGCACGTGCCGCAAAGCGGGGCGTGGACGTACGCCTTTTGCTGCCCGGTGCGAAGCATGACCACCCCAGCGTACGTTACGCAGGACAACGTTTTTATCAGTCGATGCTTAAAGCGGGCGTACGCATTTACGAATTCCAGCCGACGTTTATTCATGCCAAATTTGTACTCGCGGATGACTGGGTGAGTATTGGCTCGTGTAACTTCGACCACTGGAATCTGCACTGGAACCTGGAGGCCAATCAGGAAGTTATGGACGAGCAGCTTGCTCAGGATGTGTGCGCTATGTTTGAGCGTAATTTTTCGGCCAGCAAGGAAGTGCTGGCCGAGGAGTGGGCCGCACGCTCCTGGAAGCAGCGCGCCTTTGAATGGATATTTGGTACGCTGGATTCAGTGATTACCCGGCTTAAGTAACGATACCGGGTTGAATTAACACTGACTTAGCGACGCTTGCGGCTCTTGGCAGGCGTTTTTTTGCGCGGCTTGGGTTTGGGCGTTTCCGGTGGAACGCGGTAATGCAAATACAAATCAAGCACGAGCTCTGGCAATTGTGCTACCAGGGTTTCCTGGTGTGCAGTGTCGCTTGCCATCTCGGCCATGTCGGGCTCATCATCAAATAGCCCGGAAAGCAGCATAAAGGGCAAAAGCAGTGTTGCCGCGGCCTCTTCATCCTCCTGGAACCAGGCGCTTTCATCGCTGAAGACGCCTTCCATAAAGCCCGCGCACCAGTCGCCAATCGGTGTTTCTTCCGCAGGCAGCCCATCCAGGGTTAAATCAAAAGGCAGTTCAGGAAGTCCGCCTTGCTCCAGCACGGCCATTGCGTTGTTGCGCAGCAGGGTTAACAGATTAACAATTTCATTGCGCTCGTTATCATCGGCATAGCGCGGTTCGCCTTGAAACAGCTCAACGAGCCACTGTGCCGGTGATACTTCGCTGGGGGCTACCGCGAGTGCCACGAGAAAGCCGTGGGCGGAGATCAAGTCCAGCGCGTCTTCATCGACCTGGTCTGAGTCGAGGAAATCATCCAGCCTGTCGAGCTGCTCATCGGTCAGCAGTGGCTGCGGAGGGACAGTCTCTGGCGCGTTTGCATCGTCGGGGCGCTCTGCCATAGCAAGCCTCATGGGTTGGGTCGTTTAAAAAATGATACTAATGGGTAACCATCATTTAGGCATTCATTAATGACAAGTTTATCACTAATAGGCGCATCGCTAACGGGCACATTGCCGCTGCCGCCTTGGCCGGAAGATGAATTGGCGGCGCTGTCACCCGAGGCGCTACAAAAAGCGGCATTAAGCCGGGTCGAGCAAGCGTGGCAGCGCTGCCTGGAAGTGTATCCGCAGTTGCCGCGGCCCCGCGTATGGTTTGATTTAAAGGGCGCTTCAGCGGGGCAAGCCCATTTGGGGCGCGGTGGCCTGCGGTTTAATTTTATTTTGCTTAGTGACAATCGTACTGCGTTCTTTAACGATGTGATTCCGCATGAGATGGCGCATTGGCTGGTGTTTCATCTACGTGATGGGCGACGCTTAAAACCGCATGGGCAAGAGTGGAAAACCGTGATGCGGGACTTGTTTGGGCTAGCCCCTCACGTTACCCACCGCTTCGACGTTCATAAGGCTCAGCCCACCCCTTACCGCTATCAGTGCGCCTGCCGTGAACACCCGTTGACGGCCAGGCGTCATGCGCTAGTTAACAAAGGGCGCCGCTATCGTTGTCGTCATTGCCAGGAGACGTTGGTCTATAGCGCTTACGATAATTGTTGAAAGTCATCCAGGTTGCTGTTTTTTAAATAAAAAATGTTAATACCAATGTCTAAGAGGAAGCCGCCTAAGGGAGGTTTATGCTAGGGGAACATTCAGTGGTGTCGGGGCAACAAAGAATAATACCGACTACATTCCTATTGAGAGTGCGTTTCCACGGACATGAGGCAACTATGAGCGAACATCAAAACGTCTATCCGGTGCGCGATGCTATCGCCGCCAACGCCTGGGCCGATAAAGAAAAGTTCACGGCCATGTACCAGCAGTCCAAGGATGATCCCGAAGGTTTCTGGGCAGAGCAGGCCAAGCGTCTTGATTGGATTAAAGTGCCAACCATCATCAAGAACACCTCATTTAAACGGGATAATGTGGATATTCGGTGGTTTGAGGATGGCGTACTCAACGTGAGTGCCAACTGCCTTGACCGGCACCTTGAACAGCGCGGCGATCAAACGGCGATTATCTGGGAAGGCGATAATCCTGATGAATCCAAGCATATTACCTACCGTGAACTGCATGAGCGCACCTGCCAATTGGCCAATGCCCTGAAATCGCTGGGTGTTGAGAAAGGCGATACGGTGACGATGTACATGCCCATGATCCCTGAAGCGGCCATGGCGATGCTTGCCTGCGCGCGGATTGGTGCGGTCCACTCGGTCGTCTTTGGTGGCTTCTCGCCCGACGCGGTAGCCCAGCGGATTATTGGTGCCGATTCCAAACTGATTATTACCGCCGACGAGTCAGTGCGCGGTGGCAAACACGTGCCGCTCAAGGAGAATGTCGATTCAGCACTTACCCGCGAAGGCACCGACGTCTGCAAGAACGTGCTGGTCGTAAAACGTACCGGCGGTGACATCGACTGGAAAGAAGGCCGCGATCTCTGGTTTGATGAATTGGTTGATCGACAGCAAGCCGTGTGCGACGCCGAGCCGATGGGCGCCGAAGATCCGCTGTTTATCCTGTATACGTCTGGCTCAACAGGTGCGCCTAAAGGACTTAAGCACACGACGGGTGGCTACCTTACCTACGCCGCCATGACCCACCAGTATGTGTTTGATTACCAAGAGGGTGAGGTCTATTGGTGCAGCGCTGATGTGGGCTGGGTGACCGGACACAGCTATATCGTCTACGGGCCGCTTGCCAACGGTGCGACCACGTTGATGTTTGAAGGCGTGCCCAGCTATCCGACTCACGGTCGCTTGGGTGAAATTGTTGATAAGCATAAGGTCAACATTCTGTACACCGCGCCCACTGCCGTGCGTGCTCTGATGGCCCACGGTGACAACGTGATGAGCACTAGCTCACGCGACAGCCTGCGCCTGCTGGGTTCGGTAGGCGAGCCGATTAACCCGGAAGCCTGGGAGTGGTTCTATCGGGTGATTGGCAACGAAAACTGCCCGATTGTGGATACCTGGTGGCAAACGGAAACCGGCGGCATCATGATTTCTCCGCTGCCAGGCGCAATGGATCTAAAACCTGGCTCTGCCACGTTGCCCTTCTTTGGCGTACAACCAGCCCTGGTGGATAACGAAGGCCACCAGCTGGAAGGCGCCGCCGAAGGCAATCTGGTGATCCTTGATTCCTGGCCGGGGCAGGCGCGCTCTATCTGGGGCGATCACGAACGCTTTGTGCAGACCTACTTCTCCACCTACGATGGCATGTACTTCACCGGCGACGGCTGCCGTCGTGATGAAGATGGCTATTACTGGATTACCGGACGTGTGGATGACGTGCTTAATGTGTCGGGCCATCGCATGGGCACCGCAGAAATAGAGTCCTCGCTGGTTGCTCACTCGGCGGTGGCTGAAGCGGCGGTGGTAGGTTTCCCCCATGATATCAAGGGGCAGGGCATCTATATCTATGTAACACTGAACGATAGCATTGAGCCATCTGATGAGCTTAAGAAAGAGCTGACCCAGTGGGTACGTAAAGATATTGGGCCTATTGCCTCCCCCGATGTGATCCAGTGGGCGCCGGGGCTGCCTAAAACGCGCTCGGGCAAGATTATGCGGCGTATCTTGCGCAAGATTGCGGCCAACGAATGTGATGGCCTGGGGGACACAAGCACGCTGGCTGACCCCTCAGTGGTTGACGAATTGATTGAGCATCGAGCCAATCAATAGTAGCTTACTACTCAGTGGCTTAAGCGTGATGAGTGCTACGTAAGTTGATGAGTGTCAGCCAAAAAGAGCGCAAATAGCAGCATGCTGCGCTTATGCGTTGTAGTGCCGACCAGAGGGTCGGCACTGTTGCGTTTAAAAGGGTGACATAATGATGACAAAATATGCAGGTATGCTTGGGCATGAAGAAACCTTGGGGTACCATGCGTTGACCGTTTGAGCCTAGCGTCGTAGCGGCACGTATTTCCGCTGCACGAGGAACCGGAGGAATATCCATGGCAGTAGCCCATAAGTTTATCGTTGCAGACGACCATCCGCTGTTTCGTGCAGCGCTCACTCAGGCCTTGCGCCAATTAGCCCCGCAGGCTGAGATTGTCGAAGCCGACACCATGGAAGCCACAACGGAAGTGGTTAATCGCCATCCTGATGCCGACCTGATCTTGTTGGACTTGCACATGCCTGGTGCGCATGGCTTTTCAGGGCTCATTCAGTTGCGTGGCCAAATGCCGGATATTCCGGTGGCGGTGGTGTCGGGCAGTGATGAACCTTACGTCGTGCGTCGGGCAATTGACTACGGGGCTTCGGGCTTTATTCCTAAATCATCGTCGTTGCAGCTGATTGCTGAAGCGGTAGGCGAAATTCTTCAGGGCGAAGTCTGGCTGCCAGAAGCGTTGGCTAACGTGTTGGAAGAGACCAGTGAAGAGGAGTCGCGCTTTGCCGAAGCGATTGCTTCGTTAACGCCCCAGCAGTTTCGTGTGTTGAATATGCTAACCGAAGGGCTGCTCAATAAGCAGATTGCCTACGAGCTCAACGTTTCTGAAGCAACGATTAAAGCCCATGTGACGGCGATTTTACGTAAGCTGGGCGTTCATTCGCGCACACAAGCGGTCATTGCGGCGCAAAAACTGGAAGTCGAGCCGCCTAAAGTCGAGTCATAAACGCTCTCGTGGCGTGATTAAAAAAAACCGCTTACGCACAACGTAAGCGGTTTTTTTCTGCGGTACATGTAGGCTATGTATTGGCCCGGCTGGCCTGTAACGTGCGGGTCAATAGCGCGCGAAGGGCGGCAGGTTTTACCGGTTTCAGCAGCAGTTGATAGCCGTCGCGTTTGACCTTGTCCGCAACGGCTTCGGTACGGTCAGCGGTAATCACAATGCCGGGCACCGCGCCCGATAAGCGCTCGCTCAGTGCGTCCAGAGCCATCAAGCCGGTCACTTCATTGTCCAGGTGATAGTCAGCGAGGATTGCATCCGGGTCGCCATCCATGTTGCGCAGGATGGATTTAGCGCCCCCAATGCTGGTGGCGGTAAAGACTTCACACCCCCAGCCGCTGAGCATGGCGGTCATGCCTTCCAAAATCAGGGTTTCATTGTCGATACACACAATGCGCGCACCGGCTAGCTTATTGCCGCTGCGCCGGTTGGTAGGCTCTTGCTCGGCAGCGGTGATTGCCCTGGCCGCTACCACAGGCACGCTGACGGAGAACACGGTACCAGTACCTTCCCAAGAGCGAACCTTAATCGGGTGGTCAAGCACTCGGCTCATGCGGTCGGCAATCGAGAGCCCAAGCCCCAGGCCTTTTTCACTCTCCTTGTGACGTGATACCTGATCCAGACGGCGAAATTCTTGGAAGATTTCCGTGAGCTTGGACTCGGGGATGCCGGGGCCGCTGTCCCAGACTTCTATTAAAAGCCGCTGCCCTTGGCGACGACAGCCCAGCAGCACATGCCCATCCTGCGTATAACGCACCGCGTTGGAAAGGAAGTTTTGCACGATCCGACGCAGCATCTGCGGGTCCGAATCAACCCATAGCTGGGTTGGCACAACGTTGAGATCCAGGCCGCGGTTATCGGCCATGACTTCAAATTCAGCGCGCAGCGGGCGGAATATATCGGCGAGTGCAAAGTGGCTGCGGCGCGGTGTCAGCGCGCCGGCGTCCAGTTTTGAGATATCCAACAATGTGCTCAACAGCTCTTCAGCGGCCTGTAGCGAGTTATCAATATGCCCGATGGTACGCTGCGTATCCGGAGTGGTTACGTTTTGCATAAGCGCTGACGTAAACAGCCGAGCAGCATTCAGCGGCTGCAATAAATCGTGGCTTGCTGCTGCTAAAAAGCGTGTTTTAGAGGCGTTGGCATCTTCTGCCAGTTGCTTGGCCTGGCGCAGGGCCTGCTCGGCCTCGGCGCGAACACGGTTCTCCTGACGCAGGGCGGCGTTGGCTTCAGAAAGTGCTTGGGTACGCTCGCGAACGCGCTCTTCTAGTGTTTCATTGGTCTCTTCAAGCGCTATTTCAGCTTGTCGACGCTCAGTAATGTCTTGATAAAGCGAGAAAAAGCCCAGAATCGACTGGCTGTCGCCAAAGTGAGGGGTATAGGTGACCAGCATATGGCGCATGACATCGTTGACGTGCATGGAGACTTCAAAACTTACCCGTTCTCCATTCAGTGCTCGGGCGACCCAAGGGCCACGCTCTTCTGACTGCTTAAGTGACAGCACATCCTCAAAGCGCCGGCCAATCACCGCATTACGATCAATGTTAAATGCTTGCTCATAGGCGCGGTTGGTAAACAGGTAGCGGCACTCTTTATCAAAGTAGGCAATGAGCGCAGGGACATTATCGGTGTAAATACGGATATTGTTTTCGGAACGAATCAGTGCCTCTTCAATCCGCTTTTGCTGGGTAATATCCTGGTACGTGTAAACAAATCCACCGCCGGGCATCGGGTTACCCTGAACTTCCAGCACGCTGCCATCCTGACGATAGCGTACGTAGCGATGAGGGTGACCTTCGCGAATATTATCCAGCAGTAGCTGGACATGCTCTTCGGGGTCGCCCGGGCCATATTCGCTGTTATGAGCGTTATAGCGGAAGATGCGATCAATTGGCGCGCCGACGCGAATTAAATGGTCGGGAAAGCGGAACAGCTCAAGATAGCGTTGGTTCCAGACGACCAGGCACAGATTTTGGTCAACAACGCTAATCCCTTGGTTAATGTTTTCGATAGTGGCCTGCAGCAGTGCCCGGTTGAACTCCAGTACCTGTGACGCTTCATCCACAATAGAGATAACATCGGAAATGCCGATTCCGCGTCCTTGTAGCGCTGAGTTAACGACAATGCGTGCCGAGGATGCGCCGAGTACCGAGGCAAGAAACCGCTCGGTAAATTGAATAACATCAATGGAGGCGCGTGTGCTGTAGTCCAGTGGCTTGCCTAGGCGGCGCGCGTAATCCTCAAATGCCCGTTCCACCTGGCTTGCGCCCAAAAAGCGCTCACATAATACTTTTAGGTCGCCCACCGTCGTGGCACCTGTCCACGGGCGGTTCACCGAGGTCTGGCGCGTTTCAACACTATCGACAAATAGCGAGGCCTGGATACGCTCAACCACTCGCTGCGAGGTCACCTGGGAGATGAAGATATAGCAAAACAGGTTAACGCCCAGCGATAGCATGACGCCATGGGTAAAGCTATCCCCCAGGTTCAGGCCAAAAAGGGCAGTGGGAGAGAGCCAGGCAATCCCCATCGGGCCGTCAGAGAGCCATGCCAGGGGCAGCACGCCGGCATTCGTCATGGCGGGCAACAAGAGGCTGTAAACCCAGATGGCAAAGCCTGCGTTCATTCCCACGATAACGCCCAACCGGTTACCGCGTTTCCAGTAAAGCCCGCCAATGACCGCAGGGGCAAACTGCGCGGCGGCCGCAAAGGAGAGCATCCCGATAGAAGCAAGCGAAGTGAGCTCGACGATGAGTCGGTAAAAGCCGTAGGACATCGCCAACACGACAGCAATGGTGATGCGACGGGCTCGCAGGACCAGGCGTCCGTAGTCGCGGGCTTTGGTATCAAACCAGCGCAACCGGAACAGGGCCGGGATAACAATTTCATTGGAAATCATGATGGAAACGGCGACTGCTGCAACAATCACCATGCCGGTGGCGGCTGAAAACCCGCCAATGAAGGTCAGCAGCGTTAACCACTCATGGCCCGAGGCCATGGAAAGCGCCAACACATAGGTATCAGGCTCGACGCCGCTCTCTGAAAAGAGCAGTAACCCGGCTGCGGCCAAAGGCACAACGAAAAAAGCGATAGCCAACAGATAAAGCGGAAACAGCCAGCGGGCTTTGGTGGCGTCATCCGGGTGAATATTTTCAACCACGGCGACATGAAATTGACGTGGCAGGCAGAGAATCGCCAGCATCGCGAGCAGCGTTTGTGCCCAAAAGCTTTGGCCGAAGTCCTGGTTGGCGAGCTGACGCTGAAGGCCAAGCTGGCTCTCTGCGTGCCCCATTAGCTCGCTCAAGCCATCGAACATGCCCCAGGTAACAAAGGCGCCTAGCACAATAAATGCGACAAGTTTGACGATGGATTCAAACGCGACGGCATGAATCAAGCCTTCATGGTGCTCGGTCGCATCGGTATGACGGGTACCAAACAAAATGGCAAACACTGCCATAATAACGGCTATATAAAAGGCGGTGTCGCCAAAGAGCGGGCTTCCCACGCTATCGCTGGCATCGGTTAGCACGCTAAACGTGGACGAGACAGCCTTTAGCTGTAGCGCGATATAGGGAAGCGTTCCGATCAGCGCGACCAGGCTTGCAAACGCGGCAAGCGACTGCGTCTTTCCGTAGCGCGAGGCGATAAAGTCCGCGATAGAAGTGACGTTTTGGTGTTTGGCAACGCGGATCATTTTGGCGAGAACCGGCCAAAACAGTAAAAATGTCAGGATAGGACCAACAAAAATACTCGCAAAGGACCAGCCTGCCGTGGCTGCCTGGCCTACCGCGCCGTAAAATGTCCAGGAGGTGCAGTAAATGGCCAGCGCCAAGCTATATATGAAGGGGCGTCGGCGGCTGGCGCCGTGGGTGCGGGCACGGCGGTCGCCGTGCCAGGCAATACCGAAGAGAATCGCGATATAAAGAAAGGATACCGCGACCAGCAGCCCACCGTGAAACATGCCTATTTCCCCCACCAACGTTTATCTCGCCCAGCGAGCGGCGCGTGTAAAGAGCCCCATTCTAGGCGAAGAGCAACGCTTGCGTCTCTCCTATGCGTCGGCATTCCCGCATACGGTGGCTAACAGCGTGGATGTTTCGCGCAAGAGGCGAAGTTCGCTCAACTGCGCCTCGCCAGCCTCGTTGCTTAGCGGCACCAGTTCACGGCTTTCGCAGTTCAGCAAGTAGGGCTGAGTAGACACAAAATCAGTATGACGGCGAATGAACTGGTAAAGAATAAACTCTACCACCTGGTCGCCTTCAATATCGCGGGTAATAATGTTGTCGCTATCCACCACGCTAAACTGGGTCGTGATGGGGAAAACAAACGTCCATGGGCGCCATACTTCTGTTCCGGTGGCACTACTGACGATGACGGATGATTCAGGTAACTGCTGTTGTTTGTGCTCAAACCACGAGTACTCCACGTGAATCTGATAACCGAGCATACCCAGCCCCGCAAACACCGGCACTATCCATTTAGGAAGCCGGTTGCGAGATAGATTGCGCAGAATCAAACCAATCCCCGCAGCGGCCAGTGCAGCAAAAATAGCGGCAATCAAGTGCCATATCATAAAGCGATTTCCTGAAAGAGAACGGGCTTCCCAAAGGAAGCCCGGTTCGACATGGGTTCCGTGAAATGTGCTCTGGCGAGCGCATTCAGGAACGATTATGGCTTAGTGATCAACTGCGGCACCAGCACCTTTTGGATAGCGTACGCTTTGCACTAGCTCCTGGATCTCTTTAGGCGGCGGCGCCGTCATGCTAGAGACAAGGAAGGCAACGGCAAAGTTGATCATGGCGCCCACCGCACCGAAGGAGAGCGGGGAGATACCGAACAGCCAGTTATCCGGGGTATTGGGCAGCATGTTGGTGCCCGGGATAAAGAACCAGCCGAGGTAGGTAAAGATATACAGCAGGGTACACGCCAGGCCTGACAGCATACCGGCCACGGCTCCGGTGCTGTTCATGCGAGTTGAGAAAATACCCATCATCAGTACCGGGAACAGCGAGGCGCCGGCAATACCGAAGGCCAGGGCGACGGTCTGTGCCGCAAACCCTGGCGGGTTCAAGCCAAGATAGGTGGCCAGCAAGATAGCCCCGCCCATAGAGATACGTGCTGCTAACATCTCCTTCTTCTCGCTGATATTCGGATTGATCGTGTTCTTGATTAAGTCATGACTGATCGCCGACGAGATAGCGAGAAGCAGACCCGCCGCTGTCGAGAGGGCGGCCGCAATACCGCCCGCCGCGATCAAGCCAATTACCCAGGCGGGTAGGTTGGCGATTTCTGGGTTAGCCAGAACCAGAATGTCATTGTTGACCGTCAGCTCATTGCCTTCCCAGCCGCGACTATCAGCGATAACGTCAAACTCAGCGTTGGCATCGTTATAGAACTGGATGCGGCCGTCATCGTTAAAGTCAAAGAACGTGATCAGGCCAGTCTCTTCCCAGGTGCGGAACCACTCAGGACGATCCTCGTAGAAGATTGGCTCGGCACCGGCCTCCTCATAATTCTCAACCTGGCCGGTTAGCTCAGGATAAACGGTGGTCATCAGGTTCAGACGCGCCATGGAGGCTACGGCTGGCGCTGTTAGGTACAACAGCGCGATGAAGACCAGCGCCCAGCCCGCAGACCAGCGTGCGTCAGCCACCTTGGGAACCGTGAAGAAGCGAATGATAACGTGGGGAAGGCCAGCGGTACCGATCATTAGCGAGAGCGTGAACAGCACCATATTCAGCTTGTTGTCGACGTCGGCGGTGTAATCCTGAAACCCAAGTGCCATGACGACATCATCAAGCTTTTGCAGCAATGGCAGGCCAGATTCCGTGTGGGAGCTGAACATACCGAACATGGGGATGGGGTTGCCCGTCAACTGCATGGAAATGAACACAGCCGGGATGGTGTAGGCCACAATCAGTACGATGTACTGGGCGACTTGAGTATAAGTGATGCCCTTCATACCGCCGAAGACGGCGTACAGGAAAACAATCCCTGCAGCGATCCAGATGCCCCAAGTGCTGGGTACTTCCAGAAAGCGTGAGAAGGCAACGCCAGCCCCGGTCATTTGCCCGATTACATAAGTAACCGATGCGATAATCAGGCAGATAACCGCGACGACCCGAGCGGTACGGCTATAGAAGCGCTCACCGATAAAGTCTGGAACGGTAAACTTGCCGAATTTACGCAGGTAGGGAGCGAGCAGCATAGCCAGAATAACGAAGCCGCCGGTCCAGCCCATCAGGTAGGTTGAGTTGGCGTAACCGCCAGAGGCGATCAGGCCCGCCATGGAAATAAACGAGGCCGCTGACATCCAGTCGGCCGCTGTGGCCATACCGTTAGTGATCGGGTGAACACCACCGCCAGCCACATAGAACTCTTTTGTGGAGCCCGCGCGCGCCCATATCGCGATACCGATATAGAGCGCAAAGGAGGCGCCTACAAAAAGCAGGTTGATTGCAAATTGGCTCATTCTGACTTACTCCTCAAGGCCAAATTTCTTATCGAGCTGATTCATTCTCCAGGCGTAGAAGAAGATCAGAGCAATAAAGGTAAGGATCGAGCCCTGCTGAGCAAACCAGAAGCCCAGGTCTGTTCCCCCTATGTGAATGCTTGCTAGAAGCGGTCTAAACAAAATCGCACATCCGTATGACACGAACGCCCACACAATAAGGCACCCGGTAATTAAACGAACGTTGGCTTTCCAGTATTCCGCAGCATTGGATTTGTCATCTGCCATTGTGTTGCTCTCCACTTGTGTTTTTAGGTTTGGAAAGTTCACCAGGAATAGCGTTTAGCATGTCAGGGTAATGGCACGCTAAAACTACCTACCGCTTGGTCTTGCCTCTTGGTTGGTTATTGGTTATTACCGTTGATACAAGCGTTTTATAAGGTTTTGGTAAGTTTTGGTTAGCGCTGTGCAATTACCCTGAATGATGCATTGTCAATACTGAACAATAATCGCTAAAAAATAATCCCAGACTTTGGTATCACTATCTATTGTAGACTAAATAAAGTGTTTCAAATGGCTGAATATTAGCGTTTTTACGTATATTTTTTCAGCAGACTACCCGTTAGTTGAACGATGGTCTAGGGTTTGGTTAAAAGATAATATTTGCTACTTTAAAATAGCGTTCAATGCTAACGGTTAGTTGCTAGGGAGGTGCTACTTTAGTCGTTTAAACCAACGTCGGGGCGACGTTGGAATAATAGATAAAGGTATATAGAGTAGTATGTGTTTCTTGGTGGAAGGTTTTTAGTGGCAGGTTTTTGTACAGGCTTGTTTGGGTTAGTTGGCTTGTTTTATTGAGAAGGACTTATGCTAGGCAGTCGTCTGACGCTACCGTTATTAATAAAAAGTAGTAGGCTGGCTCTTAAGCACCGTAAACCAGAAAGAAGTACTTCACCCGTTGATTGACGTACTTCCAATTTTACGGACGTCGCTTTTTTCTTTTGTCGTGTAAGGACATGCCCATGGTTGATGTTGATCTGTCCCAACTGCCATTTACCTTGCTTGATGACACGGGGCGCGAGCATGTTCGTCGAGGCATGGACCTTGCCTATTTTGACCGCGATGACATTATCCTGGAAATGGGCGAGCAGGGTGCTTACGTTTTTCTTATTCATAAGGGAGACGTCGCTGAGATAGATCCCTCCTTGCCTGCGGCAAGTGCTCACATTGGGCACTACACGGCAGGGGACTTGTTTGGCGCCATTAGCATCTTGAACGGAAAAAGCCGCTACCGCTTTCAGGCTGAGCAGGAGTGCCTTTGCTACACCATGCCCAGCCTCCTGTTTAGCCAGCTGTGTCGCCAGTACCCTCCTTTTGAGCAGTTCTTTAGGCAGTCACTTGCTCACAAGGCGCGCTTGTTGACAGAAAAGCGCGCCGACGGTGGCGTCACCATGGCAGGCTTTATGCTGGCCCGCATCAGTGAATGTATGCGAGCGCCCCTACTGATGGATGCTTCTACCACTATTGCCGGGGCGGTTGAAAAGCTTAACGAAAGCCATGCTGACAGCCTGCTGGTGGAAACCCAAGGCAAGCTTGGCATGGTGACGAAAACCGATTTGCTCAATGGCCTGGTCGTGAGCGGCTTCACGTCAGCCACTCTGGTGGGTCAGGTGGCGCACTTCTCCCTTGTCACGGTAACGCCTGAGCAGTACCTGTTTGAAGCCCTGGTGTTAATGACTCGGCACAAGGTTACCCGCGTTGTGGTGATGGAGCAGGCCGCGTTAAAAGGCGTGGTCGAGCTGACGGATGTGCTGAGTTATTTTTCCAGCCGAAGTTACGTTGTTAGTCTGCAGGTGGAGCAGGCTGATGACTTGGAAACGTTGGCAGTTGCTAGTCATCGTACCCCTGAACTCGTTACAGCCCTGATGGCACAAGGCGTTAAGCTTAATTTTGCCATGGACCTGCTGGCGGCCTTGAATGGCCGGATTATGAGCAAGGCCTGGGATTTTGTTATCAATGAGGAGCATCATCAGCATAGCTGCCTGATGGTGATGGGGAGTGAAGGGCGCGGCGAGCAAATTTTGAAAACGGATCAGGATAATGGTCTGATTTTAGACGACGACGCCCAGTGGCCAAGTGTCGCCGATGATATGCAGGCCTTAACCGAGACGCTCATAAAACTGGGTTACCCGCCGTGCCCTGGTAATATTATGGTCTCTAACCCCGAGTGGGTTGCCAGCGTTTCTCAGTGGAAGAAGCGTATTGCTCAATGGGCCAACGTGCGCGATGGCGATAGTTTAATGAAACTTGCCATTATGCTGGACGCTCATTCAATGGCAGGGAATCCATGTTTACTTGAAAGCGTGCGCGAGGCGCTATTTGCGCGCTGTGCCCATGATGAAATTCTGCTTTCCTACTTTGCGCGTGCGGCTCTGCGTTTTTCAACACCGCTGACGCTTTTTGGTTCGCTTAAAAAGCCTCAGCACGGTATCGATATCAAAAAAGGCGGCATTTTTCCGATTGTCCACGGTGTACGTACCATGGCGCTTGAGCGGCGCATCAGCGTAACCTCGACGCTGGGCAGGTTGGAGGCACTGGTTGATGATGGCCGCCTTGAACGGCGCACAGCTGATGATTTAGGAGAGGCACTTTCACTGTTGACCGAGCTGCGTCTTAAACAGCAACTTAGCGGGCAGGATATGGACGATGCGCGCTCCAATCACGTGGTGGTGCAAGAGCTCTCGTCACTTGAGCGCGATTTATTGCGCGAGTCGCTACATATCGTTAAAGACTTTAAACAGCGCCTCTCCTATCGTTACCATTTAGAGTATTCATGAGCAGCGCTATGCAAGGCAGCAAAAAAGGCATGGCACTGCTGGGGCAAACGCTGCGCAGAATGTTTAAGCGTGAGCGAGATCGGCGCCGCTATGCGAATTCGCCTTACGCCTGGCTTTTCCAGCCCTATATGGGGGAAGAGCTAGTGGCGCTGGCTTGCGAATCAATACCCGGTGAAACGTCGGTATTAAGTGTGGCTGCTGTGGTACTTAATCAACAGCAAGTGCACACAAGCCAGGCGTGGGTGGCGACGTTTGCCGACCCACAAACGGTTGACCAGACGGCGCTGCGCCAGCATCAGCGGCTTTACAATCCCGCCACGGCGGTACCCCTCTGTGCCGAGACACTGCATGCGTTTACCGATTTTATTGGCAACCGGCCGCTGGTCGGGTGGCAACTGGACCAGCAGTTTTGCATGCTTAATAGAGCCTTTAGAACGCACCTCGGGTTTGGGCTGCCTAATGTTCAGGTCGATGTGGCCAAACTGCATCAACGCCAATTGCGCCGTTTACACCCGTTAGTTGAGTCTTCCCAACCGTTTTCCGAGGCGCTGGCCTGCTGGCAAGTGCCTGCTATCTCGACCCAGAGGTTGTTAGGTAAAGCCACCGCAAGCGCCTTGCTGTATATGCGCTTACAGCGTGATATGGCGCAATCGGGTTAGCTTCTAGCGTAGTGGCGCCTGTGCCGATGGCCGTCTTGATAACCGTAGTTATGATCATAGTAACGACGTGATTTTGCCAGTTGGGTGAACGGCGGGAGTATTGTTAGAATAGCGGCTGCTCCTTCTACCATTGGCAGTGCTTATATCATGCAACACCTTGATCATTTTGACCCCGCCGCGGCAACCGTTGCACCGACGCCTGACCTGCAAGGCCAGCCGGCGCTTGAGGACGCCAAACAAAAACGCGAATTCAACAAGTTGCAAAAGCGACTGCGGCGCGAGGTAGGTAATGCGATTATCGATTACCAAATGATCAATGAGGGTGATCGGATCATGGTCTGCCTGTCGGGTGGTAAAGACAGCTACACCATGCTTGAGATTTTACGCAACCTGCAGCGCAATGCGCCGGTAAATTTTTCACTGGTGGCGGTCAATATGGACCAAAAGCAGCCTGGTTTTCCTGAGCATATACTGCCCCGGTATCTGGAAAAACTCGGCGTGGAGTACCGCATTCTGGAGCGCGATACATACTCGGTAGTGAAAGAAAAAACGCCGGAAGGCAAGACAACTTGCGCGCTTTGCTCGCGGTTAAGGCGCGGGTCGCTTTACGGGTTTGCCGAAGAAATCGGCGCCAACAAGATCGCCCTTGGCCATCATCGTGAAGATATTCTGGAAACGCTGTTTCTCAATATGTTCTTTGGCGGCAGCCTGAAGGCAATGCCGCCCAAGCTGCTTTCCGATGACGGCAAGAATGTCGTGATTCGTCCGCTGGCCTACTGTAAAGAGGCGGATATTGCGGAGTTTTCGCGCCTGATGGAGTTCCCGATTATTCCCTGCAACCTGTGCGGTTCGCAGCCGAACATGCAGCGTCAGGTCGTTAAGGAAATGCTGGCCGAGTGGGACAAAAAGCACCCGGGGCGTTTGGAAAGCATGTTTAAAGCGGTCACTAACGTCGCGCCTTCGCAGCTAGCCGACCGCGACCTGTTTGACTTTGCGGGACTGGAAGCCAAACAGGAAGCACTCATGGCGGGGCGTATTGAAGCATTTAACGTGAGCTAATCACCGGCTCTTCCTCTTCAGCAAGCGCTACAAGCCGCTGCATATCGAGGATGTTAACCTCGCGCCCTGAGACGGCCACCACGTCTTGCTGCTGAAAACGGCTCAAGATACGGCTGACCGTCTCAACCGCCAGCCCCAGATAATTGCCGATATCCGCACGTGCCATTGAAAGCCTAAAGCTGTAAGGCGAGTAACCCCGACGCCGAAAACGCTCTGAAAGCGTCAGTAGGAAACTGGCCAGCCGCTGGTCGGCGGTTTTGCGCGACAACAGGCGCATCATACGCCGGTCATCGCGAAGCTCCTTGCTCATGCTGCGGTACAGCTGACCACGAAGCTCTGGCAGCTCCTCTGAAAGCAGGTCCAGCCGATCAAAGGGAATTTCACAGATAGTGGTGGTTTCAAGGGCAATCACGCTGCCTGGGTAGTGCTCTTCGTCAATGCCGTCCAATCCGACAAGCTCGCTGGGCAAAAAGAAGTTAGTGAGCTGATCGTTGCCATTACCTTCGCTGGTTACCTGTTTTAGGCTGCCTGAGCGAACGGCATACACACTGGTAAAACGGTCGCCTTGACGAAACAGTGTTTCGCCCTTTTTCAGCGGTGCTCGGCGTCTGATGATGGCATCAAACTGCCCCATGTCTTCAAGCTCAAGCGCTAGTGGAAGGCAAAGCGAGCTTAGGCTGCAGGTCTGGCAGCGTGCTTCTTGAAGAAGCGAGCGTCGTTGGCTTGTCGAGGGTAGCATGACTATCTCCCTGTTTCTCTTTTGCCTAAATGGCTATCTACCGCAGGCGTTGATGCCGCCGGTTAAACGATTCTTGAGTAGCGTTGGCCTGAGTGCCCCGGAAGGTAAGCATCAAACGCCATGGCCAGTTGGCGAATCAGTAAACGGCCCATTGGCGTCGCCTCAAGCGTATCATCCAAGCGAACGATTAGCCCGTCCTGTTCAGCAGTGCGTAGGCTTTCCAGCGCACTGGCAAAGTAGTCGTTGGCGTTAACCTGCCATTGCCGGCTAACCGCTGCTAAATCCAGGCGCATATCGCACATTAAACGTTCGATAACGTCGGCTCGTATTAGGTCATCCTGATTTAATCGTACGCCTTTCACGGTAGCCAGTCGACCTTGATCCAGGTTCTCTTCGTAGCTAGCCAGGTCAGTAGGGTTTTGCGCATAGCTATCGCCTATTCGGGAAATAGCTGACACGCCCAGACCGATAAGATCGCATCTGGCATGGCTGGAGTAGCCCTGAAAATTGCGCTGTAGGGTGCCGTTGGCTTGGGCAACCGCCAGGCTGTCATTGGGTTTGGCAAAGTGATCCATCCCAATATGTTGATAGCCCGCAGCGGTCAGCATGTCGATGGTCGTACGCAGAATCGAAAGCTTTTCATCCGCACCTGGCAGGTCATCCACGCTGATACGTCGCTGAGGCTTGAAGCGTTCAGGCAAATGCGCGTAATTAAACACGGATAAACGCGCCGGGTTTAACGCGATAACCTGTTCAAGTGTCTTGGCGAAGCTCCTTTCCGTTTGAAAGGGCAGACCGTAGATTAAATCCAGATTCAGCGAGCGAAAGCCCAACCGGTGTGCTTCATCCATTAGTGTTTCGGTAAGCACGCGAGGCTGATGGCGGTTAATCGCCTTTTGAACGCGTGGGTCCAGGTCCTGTACGCCAAGGCTCAGGCGGTTGAAGCCCAAAGACTGCAGATGGCGCAGGGTTAAAACATCGGCTTCGCGCGGGTCAATCTCAATGGCGTAGTCACGCTCTGGTGCGCTTGAAAGCCCAAAGCGGGCGTCCAGGCGGTCAATCAAGTCGCCCATTTGTTCCAGTGAAAGAAACGTAGGGGTTCCTCCGCCCCAGTGCAACTGATTGACAGGGCGCTTTGTATCCAGATGGCGGGCCGTCAGGACCATCTCACGATCTAGCCGATAGAGATACGACTCGGCCAGGGCGGTGTTCTTCGTGGCAATTTTATTGCACGCGCAATAAAAGCAGATTTTGCGACAAAACGGGATATGAACATAGATGGAAAGCGGGCGCTGACTTACGTTGCTGCGCTCAATGGCCTGGGTCGCATTTTCGGCGGTAAACCCTTCGTGAAAGGCCAGCGCCGTCGGGTAGGAGGTGTAGCGTGGGCCGCTTGTATCATAACGGCGCAGCAATGCGTCATCCCAGCGGGTGCTGGATGACGCGGTAGCAGTAACGGATGAGGGGACAGCCGTGGCACATACAGGCATGAAGAGGCGCTCCGGTAGCTGAAAATACGTTTTTAAAAGCTACCGATAGGCTAGAGAACATAGCGCTGTAGTGCGTTGCGCCAGGTCAATGATTGGCGTGTGAGTGTCCGCCTGAATGCCCACCTGAGTGCATGTTGAGTGCCCACAGCTGCCATACGGCAAAGCCGATAATGACGAGCGCGGCGATGGTTCTTGTCGCGGGGTGACGAATAAGATGATTAAGCTTGCGTGCGGCAAGTCCTGTGGCCAGTAGTGCAGGCAGGGTGCCCAAGCCAAAAGCGCCCATTAATAAAGCCCCCTGAAGCGGCCGGGCCGTCGCCAGGCTCCAGGCCAGCATTGAATACACCAGCCCACAGGGCAGCCAGCCCCAAATGGCGCCTAGCGCGAATGCCTGGGGGAAATGAACCACCGGCATCAAGCTCCGGCCCCAGGGCTCAAGGTGACGCCATAATCGTTTGCCCACGGCTTCCACGCGTAAAAGCCCTTTCCACCAGTTAGCAATATACAGCGCCATGAGAATCAGCATGAGCGCTGCAACGCCTTGCAGCAGTTGGCGCGCCAGCAGTGAGGGCGAAAGGACTGTGCCCAACGTGGCTACCAGCGCGCCTGCCGTCATGTAGCTTAATATTCGGCCCAAGTTGTAGCTTAGCAGTAGGCTGCCCATACGCGCCGAGCTACGCATGCTGGGCGGGATGGCAAAGGTTAATGCGCTCATGACGCCTCCGCACATGCCGATGCAGTGGGCCCCGCCCATCAACCCAAACACAAACGCGGCGATAAGCGGAGGAAGATCAAGCCCGGTCGGGTTCATGGCACGCCTTTGACTGCTGAAGTGGATAAATGGGAGGTGGATACGCTGGAAGTAGATAGCCTGCGTGAAAAGCGTAGCGTATTAGCAATGACGGCAAGCACACTGATGCCAGCGCCCATGATGGCGCCAAACGGCGATAGAGCGCCCACTGCCGCTAGGCAAAGCGCTATCACGCTGATGGAGGCCGCCATGCCCATTGAGTGTTGTATGCAGCGCTGCGCGGCGCGGGCAATGGTTAGAGTTTCTACGGCGCGCCCGCTTTGTGGGCTGAGTATGACCACGTCTGAGCAAGACGCTATCGCCTCATCTGCAGGCTGCGTTGTTGTGGCCAATGAAAGCAGGGCGCGAGGATTCATTATCACCACGCCTCGTGCACGTAACTGCTGGTAAGCGACCGTTAGCGCCGCTGGGGTTGCCAACGCCAGTGCGCACGGGCTGCCTGCTATTAGCAGCGAAAGCAGTACATCCATTGCCATTAGCGGTTTAAACCACCACCAGGGGGCTGTCACTCCTAGCGTTATGATAAGCAGGCCAACGGCCCATTTGTGCACGCCGCGTGCGTTAATGCTAGCCAGGTGCTTTCCAGTAAAAGCAGCGCCAACCAGGGCGCCTAGCGCTGTAATACGGGCGCGGGCAGGCGGTTGGACTACGTTAATCACCAGCGGGTTTTCGAGGTTTTGACAGCCTGCCAGCACGCTATCTCCTTTCGCGTAACTCACCGGGAGCGGTTCGCCTGTGAGCTGTGAGGTGTTCAGGCTTGATGCGCCTTGCTCGATAATGCCGTCAGCAGGTATCCGCTGCCCCGCGTTCACTACGATACGATCACCTGGGCAAAGCTCACTCGCGGGTAAAATTCGTTCGCTTTCATCGGGGGTACGTCGAATGGTCGTGGCGGGTAGGGCTCCTTTAAATGTGTCTTGAGGGCTTCTTAAAATGGGTAATGATCGAGCGCAGCCAAAAAGGAGTAACAGCGTTGTGAGCAGCGCAATCATGCCAACGTACATGCCAACGTAGTGCTCCCCTGTGTGAAAAAACGATGCGTAGCCGCTGGCCAGGTAAGCGCAGCCCAGTGCCAGGGCAATAGGCACGGCCGGACCCAACAAGCCACGCTTTATATCGGCAAGCGCTTGTCGAAAAAAAGGCGGCGTGGCAAACAGCATGACAAGCGTTGCCAGTACCATGGGAAGCCAGTGAAGCAGCGTAGTAGTACGCGTATTGAGATCCCCTCGTACTTCACTCGGCAAAAAAAGCATGAGCAGCGTGATACCGAGAAGGCACGCCCCCGATACTCCCAGCCGCCAAGCACACAGGCGCTTTTTATAGCGCCCGCGTTCCTGTGCAGGGTCTGGCTCAAAAGGCAGGGCGCTGTAGCCAATACCGGCAAGCTCGGCCAGTAGCTGGGAAAGCTTAAGCTTGCTGGGGTGCCAGCTAACGTGAAGGCGATGCCGTGATAAATCGACGGCACTTGAGGCGATGCCCTTCAGCGCATTTAAGCGATGTTCAATTAACCAGCCACAGGCATTGCAGGTAATACCTTCTACCGCGAGCGTAGCGCTTAACTGGTCACTGTCGACGCCAAGGGGCAACGTTTTCCGGAATTTTGTTTCAAATTCAGGGCTGTCGAAATACGCCCAGGCATCGCTATCGAGAGACTCTCCGGCAGGCGTTTCGGGCAGCTCAGTGCGCTGCTGGTAATAGCGCGCCAGGCCGCCCTGTACAATGGCATGGGCAACGGCCTCGCAGCCTGGGCAGCACAACGGGTACGTGGTGGCATCCAGCGTTATATGCCAAGGCGCATTGCTCGGAACAGGGCTGCCACAGTGGTAACAAGAGGAGGCCGGTAACGTTGTCATGGCTTCGCTGCCCGTGCTTTAAATAACCGTATCATCAACGCTTTATCAGGTAAGAGTGTTTCCTTAAGGTAGCAGCCATCGGAAAACTCTTGAATGAATAGTGAAGGTTTAACGGATTAAAATGCCAGGAGAAAGAAAACAGTGATGCCAGACGCTTATGCAGGATATTTGCCCCTTCCGCCAGACGCGCTGGAAGATACCTTGGCGAAAACTGAAGCCCCCGGCTTCTTTTTGGTGGAGGGGCTTGGGCCGCTGGCAGTGGTGGGGCGGGCGCATATCGGGCGAATTTTATGGGCGCATGGCGCAGGCGCTGGGCATCAGTCATCTTTTATGCAGCGCATGATCAATGGGCTGGCAGCCCAGGGGCTTCAGGTGTTTGCGATAGACTTTCCCTATATGCAGCAGATTAATCAACAGGGTAAACGCCGCCCGCCACCGCCGGTTGCTCACACGGTAGCGCATTTTACTGCCTGGTATCGTCTGCTTGCGCCATTGGCGGCATCGCCACTGTGGGTGGGCGGAAAGTCAATGGGCGGACGAATTGCGACGATGTTGGCCAGCCAGCGGGCTTGCCCTGGTGTTATCGCCGCGGGCTATCCGTTTCATCCGCCGAAAGCGCCTGAAAAACGTCGGTTAAGTCACTGGCCTGATATTCACTGTCCGGTATTGGTACTGCAAGGCGAGCGTGACCCGTTTGGTACGCGTGAAGAAGTAATTGGCTATCCATTAACGCCTCAAACCAGGCTTGACTGGTTAACCGATGGTGACCATGACTTTAAGCCACGGCGCGCTTCTGGATTAAAACATGAGTTTTTGATTGACGAGGCGGCCTCACTTGCGGCATCCTTCGTCCGCGCTCATGGAACGCCTTCGGGAATGTGAGCAACGCGCTGGTTTAAATCACAAAGTTTAAACATAACGTGTTGACATTCAGCGAGGCTTCTGTAGAATGCAGCGCCACGTGACCAGCGGGTGGTTAGCTCAGTTGGGAGAGCACCAGCCTTACAAGCTGGGGGTCACTGGTTCGAACCCAGTACCACCCACCATCGAAAGATGGCCTGGAAACGTAAAGCAGTACCAAAGTAATATCAGCATGATGTAATGCGGACCGGTAGTTCAGTTGGTTAGAATGCCGGCCTGTCACGCCGGAGGTCGCGAGTTCGAGTCTCGTCCGGTCCGCCATCATCATACGGTTTACTTTGTAGCAGTTATCGCTATTCGGACCGGTAGTTCAGTTGGTTAGAATGCCGGCCTGTCACGCCGGAGGTCGCGAGTTCGAGTCTCGTCCGGTCCGCCACGATAACTTGCAGATTCGTTGATTAAAGATCAACACCCTGGGTGGTTAGCTCAGTTGGGAGAGCACCAGCCTTACAAGCTGGGGGTCACTGGTTCGAACCCAGTACCACCCACCATTTAAAGTCCTTTTAAATGGTTGTCATTGTAATACCGCGTTAAGTGCCTTATATGTGGACCGGTAGTTCAGTTGGTTAGAATGCCGGCCTGTCACGCCGGAGGTCGCGAGTTCGAGTCTCGTCCGGTCCGCCATTAAGCACCTTCGGTTTATACCGAACGAATTCTAAAACCCCGGATCATTGATCCGGGGTTTTTCGTATGTGCGCGGGTTGGTTACGCCAGTCAGGCAACCGCGCTAACACCTGCCTTGGCAATCTGGACATCCTGCTCAGGTTTTACACCGGAAATGCCTACCGCGCCGATCACTTGCCCATCGACGATCACCGGGACGCCGCCTGACAATAAGCCAGGGAAGGGCGCGGAAACAAATGCAGTGCGGCCACCGTTAATCATCTCTTCAAACACCTGCGTTTCCTTGCGGCCAATAGCGGCATTACGCGCTTTATGAGAGGCGATTTCCGCGCTAAAGGGCGCGGCTCCATCCAGGCGACGTAGCGCCAGCAGGTGGCCGCCATCGTCAGTGACCACAATCGTCACCGGCCAGCGGTTGTTGTCCGCTTCTTGTTGCGCGGCATCAAGTATCTTGTTGATATCGGTAAGCGTCAGTACGGCTTTGGTTTGCATGGTATTTCCTGTTGGTTGGTTAATGAGTTTTATTGAGCGAGTGCGGCGTCTACCACTTCGACCCAGTGACGAACCGGCGTCCGGTTCGCGCCTGCCAGGTGCGTTTGGCAGCCAATATTAGCCGTTACGATAAGCGCTGGGTTGCCTGCTTCCAGGGCATTGAGCTTATTGTCGCGCAGCTGTGTGGCGAGTTCCGGCTGGGTGACCGAGTAGGTGCCCGCTGAACCGCAGCAGAGATGAGCATCCTGCACCGGGGTCAGCGTAAACCCTAGCGTGGTTAATACGCTTTCAACCGCGCCGTTAAGCTTCTGGGCGTGTTGTAGCGTGCAAGGGCAGTGAAAGGCCAGTCGCTGAGTCTCTTTTACCTGAAGGGCGTCCAGGGGCTCCTCTCGAAGTATCTCAACAATGTCTTTTGCCAGCGCACTGACTCTCTGGGCTTTTTCAGCATAGCGCGGGTCATCCTTGAGCATATAGCCATACTCTTTGATAAATGCCCCGCAGCCACTGGCCGTTTGAACAATAGCTTCCGCTCCTTGCTCAATATGTGGCCACCAAGCGTCAATGTTGGCGCGCATGCGTGCTCGGCCGTCATCCTGGGCGTTGAGGTGAAAGTCAATGGCCCCGCAGCAGCCCGCCTCTGTGACGGGCGTTAAGCTAATATCCAATCGGTCCAGCAGCCGCGCTGTGGCGGCGTTGGTGTTGGGCGATAACCCAGGCTGCACGCATCCCTCTAGCATCAGCATTTTCCGAGTATGCTGCGTACTGCCCGGCCGTTTGCCGGCATCAACGGGCGCGGCTGGCATTTTATTGCGTAGCTTGCTTGGCACCAGCGGCTTGAAGGTTTGGCCCAGTTTAAGCAGCGCCTTGAAGCGCGTTGGCTCCACCATCATTTTACGCAGCGCGTAGCGCTGGGCACGCTCGGCTGGCGGGCGCGGTACTCGACGCTCAATTTCAGCGCGGCCGATATTTAATAGCTTGTGATACTCGACCCCGGAAGGGCAGGTGGTTTCACAGTTCTGGCAAGTCAGGCAGCGGTCTAGGTGCAGCCGGGTTTCTGCGGTGACCTGGTCATCGTCGTCGTGGCTTTCCAGCAGCTCCTTCATCAGGTAGATGCGCCCGCGGGGGCCGTCACGCTCATCGCCCAGCAACTGGTAAGTGGGGCAGGTCGCGTTACAGAAACCGCAGTGTACGCAGGTGCGCAAAATGCGCTCCGCCTCCTGAATATGCGGCTTTTGAAGATCCGCATCGGTAAAATGCGTTTGCATATCAGTTCTCCTGATTAAAGCGCCGCATAAAGACGACCGGGATTAAAAATAGCGTGAGTATCCAGCTCCGTTTTCAGCCTACGGTGATACTTTTCAACCACGCTGTTTAATGGCGTAAAGGGCTCAGCGGCTCCGCCTTGCGCCTGCGGGGTGTAGCAGGTAGCGTGCCCGCCGGCGGCCTGGCATGCCTTGCGTAACGTTGTTGCATCCAGTGAGGTTTTTACCCAGCGCTGGCTGCCGCCCCAGTCGTAAAAGATATCTTGCTGGGGAATATCCAATGCAAGCGGGGCAGTGTTCGGAGGGAGTGAAAGGCGCCACAGCGGTGGGGCATCGCGGTACTTAAAGAAGTCATGGGTATGATCACGCAGCGAGGCCCAAAAGCTGGCCTCCAGCGGTTCGCCACCCAAGCGCTCACGGGTCGCTTTTACCGAGCTTTCGCCCCCCTCCAGGCGAATAAATAACTCGCCTGCGTGCCAGGCTGCGGCAGTGATGGGCAGCGGCTCGCGGCCAAGTTCAGCCAGTTTGTGTAAGGCCTCTTCAAGGCTTAGTGGCAGGCGCAGACAGTGGCTTGCGGTGGGAACAGGCAGCACCTTAAAGGAGATATCGGCCAGTACGCCAAGCGTGCCTTGGGCACCGGTCATTAAGCGGGAAAGATCATACCCCGCCACGTTTTTCATCACCTCGCCACCAAAGCGCAGCAGTTTGCCCTCTTGGGTAATAATGCGTGTGCCGAGCACAAAGTCGCGTGCGGCACCCGCCCAGGGGCGCCGGGGGCCAGAAAGCCCGGTGGCCACAGCGCCGCCAATGGTGCTGTTCTCACCAAAGGAGGGCGGCTCAAAGGGGAGCATTTGATGGTGTTCGGCAAGCGCTGCCTGAAGCAGGCTTAGTCGTGTGCCCGCCCGCACGGTGACCACCAGCTCTACCGGGTCGTAAGAGACAATGCCGCTGTGCTCTGCCATGTGCAGCGGCTGGCCTTCCACAGGGCGGCCATAAAACGCACGAGTGTTCCCCCCTGCAATACGCAGTGGCGTGCGCGTTTCATAGGCGTTACGCACCTGGTCACACAGGCGCTCAGAAATATCGCGGTCTGCGGCGTTAATCGCTAGATCGGTCATGAGTGTTCCTTATGCCATCAAAACCGCGGAAGCTCCGGGTGCGGCAATTCATTGTTATGCACATGCATGGCGCCAAATTCGGCACAGCGAGCAAGCGTAGGGATGTTTTTACCGGGGTTGAGCAGGCGCTTTGCATCAAATGCGGCTTTTAGCGCATGAAAAACGCAGATCTCATCGGTCTGGAACTGGCTGCACATCTGATTGATTTTTTCGCGCCCCACGCCGTGCTCGCCGGTAATGGACCCGCCCGCTTCCACGCAAAGCTCCAGAATCTTGCCGCCAACGTCCTCGGCAAGCGCAAGCTGCCCCTCTTTGTTGGCATCAAACAGAATCAGCGGGTGCATGTTGCCATCGCCTGCGTGAAACACGTTGGCCACGGCCAGACCACTCTGTTCAGAAAGTGCGGCGATGCCCTTGAGTACGCGCGGCAATTCGCGGCGAGGGATCGTGCCGTCCATGCAGTAGTAGTCAGGCGACATACGGCCAACCGCTGGGAAGGCATTTTTACGTCCGGCCCAAAACATGGCTCGCTCAGCCTCATCGCGGGCCTGTTGAATCTGTGTGGCGCCTGCCTTTTCGAGTACCCGACGTACCGTTTCACAGTCGTCATCTACATCTGCCTCAACGCCATCCAGCTCACAGAGCAAAATGGCTTCAGCATCCATCGGGTAACCCGCTTTAACAAAATCTTCAGCCGCTTTAATGGCTAGCCTGTCCATCATTTCCAGCCCGCCTGGAATGATGCCTGCGGCAATAATGTCGCCCACTGCTCGGCCCGCTTTTTCAATATCGTTGAAGCTTGCCATCAAGACCTTGGCGGTTTCCGGCTTGGGCAACAGCTTAACAGTAATTTCAGTCACCACACCGAGCATGCCCTCTGAACCATTCATCAGTGCCAGAAGGTCAAACCCCGGCGCATCCAGCGACTCGGCGCCCAGCGTCATGTGCTCGCCTTCAATAGTAAGTACGTCAACACGAAGTACGTTATGCACCGTGAGCCCGTACTTTAAACAGTGCACGCCGCCTGCGTTTTCTGCCACGTTGCCACCAATTGAGCAGGCGATTTGAGATGACGGGTCAGGGGCGTAGTAAAGCCCGTAAGGCGCGGCCGCTTCAGAAATAGCCAGGTTGCGTACCCCCGGCTGCACGCGCGCCAGGCGGGCGTCCGGGTCAACGCTTAAAATACGATTAAAACGCGACATTACCAGCAGCACACCTTGTTCAAGCGGAAGTGCGCCGCCAGAAAGGCCAGTGCCCGCTCCGCGCGTCACTACGGGCACATCCAGTGCGTGGCAGCGCTTTAGCAGGGCTTCAACCTGCTCAAGGTTCTCGGGCAGCGCCACCAGCATGGGTAGCACCCGGTACGCCGCCAGGCCATCGCACTCAAAAGGGCGCAGGTCTTCTTCCCGGTGCAGCAGGGTCATGGAGGGCACTGCCTGCTGTATATCGCTTAAAACCTCGGCTTTATCGCGGTGGACCAGCTCGCCGTCAAGACGCTCATCAAAGAGAATATTCATCACAACTTCTCTGGTTTTTTTATCGTTAAAGGTAACCGCACGGTCAATTCGCTATGGCATCAATCTGAGCTTTTTTTGTGCGGTTGTCCAGGGTGTGGTGCAATGGTCAGACCAGTAATTAGTCGATGTTGAAACGCGCTGCCGCCTGCTTGCCAACGGGTAAATCGTACCTTGCCATGGGCGACCAACCAGCGCCTGGATGAGAGAAAACAGATGTCCTTTTCCAATCAAGAACCTGTGCTTGGCCTGCGTACGCCTGACCATGTTGCCGCCCGTTTGGAGCGCTTGATTCTGGATGGCGTCTTTCGGCCAAGCCAACTGCTGCCTTCTGAACGGCGCCTCTGCGAGCGGCTTAAAGTATCCAGAGCCTCGCTGCGTGAAGGCCTGCGCATTCTACGTAGCAGAGGCGTGATTGAAACTCGCCAAGGGCATGGCTCAACCGTGGCATCGCTTCTCCCCATGCAGGATAAAAGCCCGTTGATGCACCTGTTCCATGATCACCCGCGCACGCTGTTTGATCTGCTCGAAGTGCGCGCTCTGCTGGAAGGAGAGTCGGCTTTTTTGGCGGCGACGAGAGGTACCTCCATGGACCGCGTGTTGATTACCCGGCGCTACCAGGAGCTGGAGGATTATGCCGAGCACGCCGAGTGCATTGACGTTGAGCGGCTGGCGCGGCTTGACCACGCCTTTCATCTCGCCGTCTCCCAGGCATCGCACAACCCGGTGCTGGTACATACACTGCAAAGCCTGACCGACCTGCTGCTAAGTTCGGTATTTGCCTCGGTTAAGCATCTTTACCACCGTACGGGGCCGCGTGAAATGATCAACCGCCAGCATGCCCGGCTGCATGATGCGGTTGTCGCAGGCGACGCCGAACAGGCCAGGCAGGTGGCGCTGGAGCATCTCACCAGCATTACCGAGCTGCTACGGGAGCTGGAAGTAGAGAGCGAACGCCTGGAGCGCTCAGCCATGCGTATGGAGCCGTGGTAATGCTTTGCTGATGAAAATGCCTGGTTGATGAAAATGCTGGCTTGAAAAGTACCTGGCTAAAAGATTCACGTTGCCCAGCGGCTGACACAGACGCTAGCCTAGGCGATGACAATAATCAAAGGAGAGCGATGTGGCTATTTACCAGTTCGGTGAGCACCAGCCTGATATTCATGACGACGTGTACGTTGCTGAAACCGCAGACGTGATAGGGCAGGTAACCTTAAAAGCGCGCTCCAGCGTCTGGTATCAAGCGGTGTTGCGCGGTGACAGCGACCTTTTGGAAATAGGCGAAGAGAGCAATATTCAGGATGGCGCGGTATTGCATGCCGACCCGGGGTATCCGCTCAAAGTGGGGCGCGGTGTTACGGTGGGTCACCAGGCCATGCTGCATGGTTGTAGCGTAGGCGATGGCTGTTTGATCGGTATTCAAGCCGTGGTGCTTAATGGCGCGGTGATCGGTGAAAACAGCTTGGTAGGTGCGGGGGCATTTATTAAAGAGGGCGCTGTGTTTCCGCCTAACTCGCTGATTGTGGGCTCACCTGCGCGGGTAGTACGCACGCTTTCTGCTGATGCCATAGAAGGGCTTAAGCTGAACGCGCAAAGCTATGTCATACGCGGCCAGCAGCATGCAACCTCGCTAAAACGCATCGATTAGCACATCAACTATTACATTAGCGATCACATCAACTATCACATCAACGAATGCGCGGCTTTCTAACGACGTTCCTTGCGTTTAAAGCACGACACCCCAAGGCAGGCTTGGGGTGTCGTAAAGGGTGACGCTAACCAGATGTTCTACATAAGTGGGTCCGTAACGCCAAGCACATAGAACGCTACCATCGCAATAATGCCTGCGAAGACAAGATAGTAGATGGTGGGGATAATGGTTTTACGAATGGTCGTACCTTCACGGCCCAGCAGGCCAACGGTCGCAGAAGCCGCCACAACGTTGTGAATCGCAATCATGTTACCCGCAGCGGCACCGACTGCCTGCAGAGCCACCATCATGGCAGTTGAAACACCCAGCGTTTGGGCGACGTTAAATTGAAACTCTGCCAGCATCAGGTTAGAAACCGTATTGGAACCTGCAATAAAGGCACCCATGGCACCCACTGTGGGGGCGAAGAAGGGGTAAATGTTGCCCATGCCATGAGCAACTGCCTGCGCCATCATTACCGGCATTGATACCAGATCCGCCCCGTTAACCCCTGAATTGATCAAAATACGTACCATGGGTACGGTGAAAATCAGTACAAAGCCCGCGCCCAATATCGTTTTGGTGGATTCTGATACCGCCGCGCTTATTTTGCTCGGGTTCATCTTGTGCAGGAAGTAGGTCACGATCACTACCGCCAAAATAATCCCGCCTGGCAGGTAAAGCGGCTGTACACCCCCGCTAACGCCCGTTTCGCCTAGAATATTGTTCCAGTCCAGACTGATAGAGGTGAGCGCCATCCGCAGCGGTTCAATGGTTCGTGAAGCTACCAGGAACAGCGCCAGCAATACGTAGGGAACCCAGCCCATAAAAGTAGACATCGGGGCTTTTCCGGCCACATCTTCAAGCTTGATTTGCAGGTTGCCGATCCACTCATCCGGCCAAGAGGTTGATTCCGGAAAGTCCCAGGTATCTTTGGGAAGTAAAAAGCCTTTACGCGCTGCCGGTACAACAATCGCTAGGCCGACCATGGCACCAATCATGGAGGGAAATTCCGGGCCCAGGAAAACGCCCACCAGCATATAAGGAATCACAAATGAAATGCCGGTGAAAAGGGCAAACGGTACAATCGAAAGACCCTCTTTCCAGGAGCGGTTGGCGCCGAAGAAACGCACCATCACCAGTACCAAAATCAGCGGCATGCAGATGCCGATGATGCCATGCGTAATAGCCACTTCGCTGGTGATCAGTTGGAAAAATGTGCCCCAAGTGGAGCCATCCGCTTCCAATTGTGTCGTTATGCCCGCACGGTCCAGTCCGCTGCCCACGCCCACGATAATAGGCGTGCCCACGGCACCGAACGACACCGGGGTAGATTGGATCATCATGCCCACCACGACAGCGGCAAGTGCCGGGAAGCCCAAGGCAACCATTAGCGGTGCGGCCACGGCAGCGGGAGTGCCGAAGCCAGAAGCGCCTTCAATAAAGCAACCAAACAGCCAGGCAACGATCAGTGCCTGAACGCGGCGGTCTGGACTGATGCCTGAAAAACCATTGCGAATAGCGGTAATGCCCCCTGAATGCTTCAAGGTATTGAGCAGCAAAATGGCGCCAAAAATAATCCACAGCAGGCCTGCTGTTTGGATAAGGCCTTGGATAGTCGAGGCGGCCACGCGGCTAAATGACATATCCCAAGCCGTCAGCCCAATAGTGGCTGCGGTGAGGAATACAATCGGCATCGCTATTTTGGCCGGTATTTTAAAACCAACGAGTAAAATACCTGCCAGCAGTAATGGCAAAAAAGCCAGAAGAGCAAGTGTTGTTTCGTTCATAAGAAAACCGCCTTTTTATTTATGGGTATGCGCTAACTCTGTCTAATGGTTTAAGTGCTAAGAAGCCTCTGATTAACTATTGCGCTTGGTCATACTGCGTTAAAAATCATCTTAAAATGCTCATTTACAGATTGTAAATTCCGCTTTTTCGTTGATTTTTGCCTTGTCTGACCTGTGCTCATTACGTTAATCAGAGGCTTCCTAAGCGCAACATTGAAAAGATACGGCTCAGAGCAAAAAATAACACTATTACGAAACAGGTCTTGCCAAAAGGGGCAAGTTTGTAAGGTCTATATAAGCTCTTTCGTGAATTTTAAATGATTGTTTTATATGCATTGTTAATTGTTTTTAAGCTTCATTGAAGAGGGTCGTTATTAGACTAAAAGACAGTGCTGGGGCTCGCTACTTCTCCATCCAGTGCTTTAATCTCAATGGCGATGAATGCGCCATTTTAAATTTCCTCTTTTCATTAACGGTAAGGGCAAAAACATGACACGTACGCTCTATGACCTGTGTGGCCGTGACGAACGACTGCGTTTTTCTCCCTATTGCTGGCGCGTGCGTATGGCGTTTGCTCATAAAGGCCTGGCCTATAACACCATCGCTTGGCGGTTTGAGGACAAGCAGGCGCTGGCGTTCGCCGACTACGATAAAGTCCCGGTGCTGTGCGATGGGGATCAGGTCATTACCGATAGTTTTAAGATAATGCGCTACCTGGATAAAGCCTATCCCGATGCCCCTGTTTTGGGTGAAGGAGTGGCGTACCAACGCGCGCTATTTTTTAAATACTATGTCGAGCGCAGCGTAACGCCTGCCCTGTTTCGTAGCGTTGCACTGGATTTATTGGCCGCCATTCACCCTGATGATCGTGATTACTTTCGTAAAACCCGTGAAGCGCGCTTTGGGGCACGCCTGGAAGATGTGCATAACCCCGAGCAGGGCAAGCAGCAGCTTTACCAAGTGCTGGCGGCGGTACGTGATCAGTTACATGGCAGTCCTTTTCTAGATGGCGAAACACCCAGCGGTATCGATTACTTACTGTTTGGAAGCATGATGTGGACACACACCGTCTCGCTTGAGCCGTTGACCGAACCCGATGATCCGGTCACCGAGTGGTTTACGCGTATGTTGGATGCTCATAATGGGGTTGCGCGCCAGGCAATCACGATTCGTGATTTAAATTAAAAATCGAATAACCTGCTGATTTAAAATCATATTGAGAGCTGTAGAGGCATGTAGCGCACGAGAATATAAAAAACCATGTTGCGATGCACAAAAGGCGCTGCTAGGTTTACGTACAGCAGCGGCAAATGCCAACGCATCAGCAGCGCCTCCACGACTAACGGGCGGCGGCCTGCTAGCTAACTCAAGGAGATGTCGTGATGATGAAGACTGCAGAGAGTAACACCCAACAGTTCGAGTCTGCCTTTGTGTCACCTATGCGTTCTTACACGCATGCAGCGCTTGATTACTATGAAAAGCTGATGGGTGCTCAACTTGATGCTGCCCGCGCTTATTCAGATATGACCATTTCCCAAGCACGTACCTGGCTGGAAGTTAAAGATGCCGATGGCTTTAAGAAAGCCATGGAAAGCCAGCAGCGCGTTGCAAGTGACTTCATGGAGCGGGTGAAAGGGGATTCTGAAAAAGTAACCTCTATCAGCCAGAGCTTTATGCAGGACAGCGCCAAAATGGCCGAAGAAAATGCCCAGAAGGCGAGCACTGCCACGCAGAAAGCGGCTGATAACGTTCAGAAGTCAGCAGAGTCGGCAAAAAAGTAAATCCCTGTTAAGCCATTTGCATGGCGCTGAAAGCGCTGCGATCCTCTGGACGCAGCGCTTTTTTATTGCTCATCATTAGCCGAACGTCATGTAATATCGCCCACTCAAGCAAGGCCAAGCGCGATATCATGACGCGATGCAAAGTAAGGAGGCGATAGGAGAGCCACATGAGTGATGCGCAGGCGACCGCGAAGCGGGTTGCTCCAGAAAAAGAGGGCGATGAACGTCACGATGCTATATATCGTGCGGTAAGCGATGCGATTGTTGAACAGCGCCTAAAGCCCGGTGCCAGGCTGCGTGAAGATGCGCTTGCCGACGTGTTTAGCATTAGCCGTACCGGCATACGCAAGATTTTACAGCGCCTTGCGCTGGAGCAATTGGTAACCCTAACGCCCCGCCGTGGTGCCAGTGTTACCCGACCCACCGCCGATGAAGCCAAGGATGTTTTCGATGCCCGCCAGCTTGTCGAGTGCGGATTAATGCCCGATGTGGCAAAGCGAATCGGTGAAAAAGAAGCTGCTGAACTGCGCGAGATGGCCCGCGAGGAGCGTCACGCGCTGCGCAGTGGTCAACAGAGCACTGCTATTCGCCTGTCAGCAGATTTTCATGTGCGCCTCGCCCAGCTTTCTGGCAACGCCACGCTTGCCGAATTTGTAGAACGCCTCTGCTCGCGCTCATCGCTTATTCTTGCGGTATATGGCCACCGTGGCCACCTGGGCTGCGAATCCCACGACCATGACGACCTGATCGGCTATCTGGAGTCCGGCAACGGCGAGCGCGCCAAAGCCTTTATGAGCCGCCACCTAAAAGCGATTGAAGCCTCGCTCTCCATGGTCGAAGAAGAGGAGAGCGCCCCGGACCTACAGCAGATATTTGGGGACTGAAGTGAGCTTAATCGCTAACGCCGCGAACAGGGCTTACATCAAGCTCCAGAACGCCTCGACCAGCGGGTTTTTCAGGTTCTTCTTCAGGGTAAACAAGCCAATATCGTAGGGTGCTAATTCCGGCGCTACGTCGAGTACTCGAATGCGACCCACCAATGGGCTGTTGTCGAGGACGATTTTAGGCACCACGCCAATACCAAAGCCCAAGCTCACCATGCTGACAATGGCTTCATTACCGGTGACCTGGGCATAAATACGTGGCGAGATGTCTAGCTTGCGAAACCACTCATCTACACGCGCTCTGGAAACGCCGCTTTCCGATAGAATCATAGGCGTGTTCGCCCATTCTGCTGGTGTGAATGGTGTGCCGGTTGGCGCATTCGGCACTTGCTGTTCCAGCGGGGCAATAAACAGCAACGGCGACGTAGCGATGGGCTTAAAGGCCAGGCCTCGCGGTAGATGGGCAGGCTTTGCTGCGATGCTAAGGTCTTCTTTACCATCCAGTACGTGCGCAATGGCGTGTTCCGGGTCACCGGTGCGCAGTTTGATTTCAATGGCCGGGTAGGCGATACGAAAGCGGCGAAGCAGCTCGTGCAAAAAGCTGTAGCTTGCCGTCACCGAGCCATACAAACTGATTTCACCGCTTAATTGGTCAAGATTGTCGGTTAACTCATGACGAATCAAATTCCATTGGCTGCTGGCATCGCGGGCATATTTGAGGAATTTTTGCCCTTCCTGAGTCAACACCACGGTCCGGTTGTCGCGGTTGAACAGCGACACGCCCAGTTCGTCTTCCAAATGGCGGATGTTGCGCGAAAGCGCAGAAATGCTGACGTAGCACTCATCGCTTGCACGGCCGAAATGCAGCGTTTCGGCCAGCGCGAGGAATTGTTTCAAAAGTTTAAAGTTCATAAGCGCCATGATAATAGCGTTTTGTGAAAATAGGGACGTGTTGTTGCAAATATATCAATTTAAGAAATAGTCGTTTTTGGTTAGATTGGATTCACTTACATAGCGCTGGATCCCGTATTGAGCGGCTGTGTCACTTTTTTCGTGTCGGTGTGTCGTGCATCGATAGCGTGATGATACTTAATCAGGATGTAAACGATGGCTAACTATTTCAATACCTTGCCGCTACGCGAACAGCTGGCTCAGCTTGCAAAATGTCGTTTCATGTACAGCTCAGAATTTGCTGATGGTGTCGACGCGCTGAAAGGCAAGAAAATGGTAGTGATTGGCTGTGGCGCGCAAGGTCTCAACCAGGGGTTGAACCTGCGCGACAGCGGCCTGGACGTTTCCTACGCACTGCGTCCTGAAGCCATTGCGCAAAAGCGTCAGTCCTGGAAGAACGCCTCTGAAAACGGTTTCGTGGTGGGTACTTATGAAGAGCTGATCCCGACGGCGGACGTGGTTCTGAACTTGACCCCGGATAAGCAGCACACCGCAGTGGTGAACGCTGTCATGCCGCTTATGAAAGAAGGCGCTTGCCTGTCTTATTCCCACGGTTTCAACATCGTAGAAGAGGGCATGCAGGTGCGTGATGACCTGACCGTCATCATGGTGGCGCCCAAGTGCCCGGGTTCTGAGGTGCGTGCTGAATACGTTCGTGGTTTCGGCGTTCCTACCTTGATCGCTGTGCACGAAGCCAATGATCCCAAAGGCGAAGGGCTTGCGCTAGCGAAAGCCTACGCAGTGGGCACTGGCGGCCACAAAGCGGGCGTGTTGATGTCCTCTTTCATCGCGGAAGTTAAATCCGACCTGATGGGCGAGCAGACGATTCTTTGCGGTATGCTGCAAACCGGTTCTATCCTCTGCTTTGATAAAATGATCGAAGAGGGTATTGAGCCAGGTTATGCCTCCAAACTGATTCAGTACGGCTGGGAAAACATCACCGAGGCGCTTAAGTACGGCGGCGTGACCAACATGCTGGATCGTCTTTCCAACCCGGCCAAGATCAAGGCCTTTGATCTGGCGGAAGAGCTGAAAGACATCATGCGTCCGCTGTACAACAAGCACCAGGACGACATCATGAGCGGCCACTTCTCCCGCACGATGATGGAAGACTGGGCAAACGATGATGCTAACCTTCTGAAATGGCGTGCAGACACTGCCGAAACCAACTTCGAGAAAACGCCTGCTGGCGACGTTGAAATTTCCGAGCAGGAGTTCTTCGACAACGGCATCTTGATGGTCGCCATGGTGAAGGCGGGCGTTGAGCTTGCGTTCGAAACCATGACCGCAGCGGGCATTATCGCCGAGTCTGCCTACTACGAGTCGCTACACGAAACGCCGCTCATCGCGAACACCATCGCGCGCAAGAAATTGTACGAAATGAACGCGACGATCTCTGATACCGCAGAGTACGGTTGCTACCTGTACAACCACGCCTGTGTGCCGCTGTTGGCAGACTTCATGAAGGGCATTAAATCCGATGTCATCGGTAAAGGCCTTGATCTGGACGACAACGGTGTCGATAACGCACGATTGATCGAGGTCAACGATGCGCTTCGCGCTCACCCGGTGGAAGCTGTTGGCGCCGTGCTGCGTGGCCACATGGCGGATATGAAGAAGATCGTTTAACCCACGGGTTAACCGTTAGCTAGTCAATGGAAAGCCGAGATATCCACCACGATATGCTCGGCTTTTTTGTCCCTGGATAAAGACTTTCCGAACCCTGATTTTTTTACCAATGTAAGGAACATGTTCATGGAGCCTTCAATCCGCTTGGCGAGCATTCAGCTAAACAATGCGACGATCAGCTTCGATGATCGATTCACTCTAAGCGAGATTGACTGGACCATCGAACCTCACCAGCACTGGGTCATCACCGGCGCTAACGGTTCCGGTAAGTCGGCCCTCGCGGCGGCACTGGCTGGTATTGGCAAGATTGAAGCGGGCACTGTTCAAGGGCTTCCCGAGCGCGTCGGGCTGGTCTCTTTTGAAGCGCAAGCCGAGCTTATCGCAGAAGAGCTGAAAAAAGACGATGCCGACATCATGGATGTCGTGTCGCTCGGCACGCCGGTCAGTGAAATGATTTTCGAGCACTGCGAGGATGCCGAACTGGCTTACGAACTGGTGGAGAAATTCGGGCTGACGAAACTCCTCGACCGCGCCTTTCGCAAACTCTCCACGGGTGAAACCCGCAAAGTCATGCTGATCCGAGCGTTGGCTAACAAGCCCGATTTACTCATTCTGGACGAGCCGTTCGATGGCCTGGACGTCGACACGCTCGCCATGCTGCAAGCCCATCTTGCCTCTATTATCGAAAGCGTCCCCATGGTGATGGTGCTCAATCGCTTCGACGAAATGCCGGACTTCATCACTCACGTGGCTTACCTGGATAAGGACCGGCCAGACCCGGCGCAAGAGAATAAAAAGCAAGGCAATAGAGCGCGTAGGGAAGGTGGGCGACTGGCGTTTACAGTAGACCGCCAGGATGAGGCCGCCTTCAACGAGCTTTACCAACTGCTGCATTTGAAAACGACTGACTTAAGCGTACCCGAGGCCGACCCTGCCCATCAGTTGCCCGCGCTCGACCCCAACCAGCCGTTAGTGAAGCTTAAACAAGCGACGATTAAATACGGCGATACCGTCATTGTGGACCAGCTCGACTGGACGATCGAACGCGGGCAACACTGGCAACTGAGTGGTCCTAACGGCAGCGGTAAAACCTGCGTGTTGTCCTTGATCACGGGAGATCACCCGCAATGCTATACCAACGATATTTTCGTGTTTGGTTTCCAGCGCGGTAACGGCGAAAGTATCTGGCAGATCAAGCAGTTCATCGGCTATGTCTCCACGGCCCTGCAATGGGAGTATCGTGTCAGCACTAGCTGCAGGAACGTCATCATTTCGGGCTTTTTTGATAGTATCGGCGTTTACACAAAATCTACCGATAATCAGCAAAAGATTGCCGACCAATGGCTTGATTTACTGGGTATGAAAACGCGTGCCGACCAGCCGTTCAATAAGCTTTCCTACGGCGACCAGCGGTTGCTACTGATTGCCCGTGCCATGGTGAAGCACCCGCCGCTTCTAATACTCGACGAGCCCTGCCTGGGCCTTGATGACATGAACCGCCAGCTCGTTCTCGCGCTCATCGAGAAAATCTGTGAAGGCAAGGAAACCACGGTGCTGTACGTCAATCACCACACGGAAGACAGAATAAAGGAAATAGACAACCATTTAACGCTTGAGAAAAACCACTAGGCGCTGACGTTTTCGTTGCTGCCTGCACTCTAAAAAAGCGCCATCGGCACAAAGCCGATGGCGCTTTTACATCGTCTAAACTGTCGCATCAAGCCAAAGTAGAACACGCTGCCAGAGCTGAGGAGAATAGCTCCTGCATAGTCTCTCTGCATTAATCGTCAGCACGGCTGCACGTAGGCAGCCGTCGGATTGGGAAGGGTTAGCGTGTAAAACGCTGGCAGGCGGGCCAGTGTTTCATCAGCAGGTAATAGGTCAGGCCGGCGGGAATTAAACTGGCGTACCAGGAGACCGCAGAGAAAAAGAGTGCTGCCAAGATGCCCACCGCGGTCGCAACGAGAGCCGCTTTATTGACGCCTTGATAAGGGCCGGTGGGGTCGTAGAGCTTGCTGATATCCAGCGTGCGGCGGCGGATGATGTAGTAATCCACCACCAGAATGGCAAAGATAGGGCCAAGAAAGGCCGAGTAGGTTTGGACAAACAGCTGTAAACCGGCAGCCGAGCCCGGTTGAACCAGCTTCCAGGGGAAGGTGGCAAACGCTAATAAACCGACAATGACGGTCGCGACCGGGAACTTGATCTTGAAGATGTCCA
>NZ_JBQSYV010000024.1:0-62065 GCF_052379685.1 Halomonas sp. 111 | reverse complement strand
TTAATACTCCGGTTTATGCTATAACATCAAGTGGCTTGCAAAAAGCTTATACACATTGGTTTACTGAAATTATACCTAGATTAGCAGCTTATGAAATATTAAAAGAATCTATCTCATCGGAAATTAAGCTCTTATTAGATGAAAATATTACAGATTATCAGTTGGAAATGTTGAGTGTTCTAGGGTTTGAAGATTCTGATTATATTTTTCAGGGTGCTGATAAAATCATAGAGCTAGGTGAGGTTTATATTCCTAGTGCAGTAGGTCTATACAAATTTCACGAAGAATGTTTAGGTATATACGATAAGATGGTTGCAGGATTTGATATTTCTAAAGTCAATCCTAATTACATAGGCTTAGGTGATAAAATTTTTCTAAGACGGAAAAAGTTAGCTTTCCGGCGTTCATTAATAAATATTGATGAACTTGCAGATATTGCTGAAAGTAATGGTTTTTTTTCGATTGCTCCTGAAGAAATGAATCTCCATGATAAAATTTATGTCTTTTCAAAAGCAACTTATTTAATAGGAGAGGCAGGAGGGGGAATGTCAAATATATTTTTTTCAAACTCTAACAGGGTATTTATTCTCGCTTCTGATGCATTTTCTTCTCCAATTTTTACTAATATTAGCGCTTTAAGAGATATACGTATATCTTATTTATTTGGATGTTCTTTACAAGCGACAAGCAAGAAACATGATAATAACTCAAATTTTGTTATATCGCAGCAAAGTTTTAAGAAGTCATTATTGAAATTCCTAAGCGAGTAAGCTCTATGAAAAGTCTTGTTATTGATATTGATGATACTTTGTCTTTTAAAAAAGAAGATGGCTATGAAAATGCTTTAGTCAATTATCCACTGCTCGAAAAATTGAACTTATATCGACAGTCTGGTTTTCGTATAATTCTTTATACTAGTAGGAATATGAGAACATTTGCAAGTAATATTGGTGAAATTACAGCGCACACTTTACCAGTGCTAGTTACATGGCTCGATAAAAATGAAATTCCTTATGATGAGATACACATTGGAAAACCATGGTGTGGCTACGAAGGTTTCTATGTCGATGACAAAGCCGTAAGGCCGGATGAGTTTGTTAATTTGTCTTATGAAGAGTTGAGGGCTTTAACGAGTAAACCAAATGATTCTGATTAATTCAGCTGGTTATGTTGTTCCTGAACTGCAAGTAGAGTATGGAAGAGTTCCTGCTTGCATGATACCGCTTGGCAACCAACTACTATTGCAGCATCAACTGCGTATTATTGAAGAGAGTGCAATATCTAATCAACGCATTACTCTTTCATTGCCATATACCTATGAGCTTAGAGAATCAGATAGATTGCTTTTTGAGTCTAAAAATATTTTCATAGTTCGTGTGCCTGACGAATTTACCCTTGGAGAGTCTATTCTCTACGTGTTAAATTCAACTGGTACAGTCGATGATGAATTATATATGCTTCACGGCGATACTTATCTTGAACGATTTCCAGGTAAACTCGATGTTGTCGGTGTTAGTAAAACTACAGACAATTATAATTGGCAGCTAGAAGAGTACGATGAGAATAGTGAACTCATCTGGTGCGGTTTCTTTTCCTTTTCGCGAGTTAAAAAATTTATTCGAGCATTAGCTTTATCACATGGTAATTTTGTTGATGCTATAAAATCGTATAGTCTCGAAGCCAATACGTGGTTATACCGCATTGAAGATTGGTTCGATTTAGGTCATTTGAATACTTATTTTAAATCTCGGGAAAAAATTACGACACAACGTTCTTTTAATGATTTAAATATTGGTAACGGCAAGGTTGTTAAAAGTGGTCTGCCTGTACAAAAAATTCGTGCTGAAGGCCAGTGGTTTCAGAATTTACCTGCCGATCTTAAAAAATATATACCTCAATTGATGGCTATTAATGATGACGGTCATGATGAGGTTAGCTATAGTCTTGAGTATTTAACTCTCCCTCCATTAAATGAAGTATATGTTTATGGCCTTAATCCGCCATTTTATTGGAAGAAAATATTCTCTTTAGTCAGTGATCTTTTTTCTGATTTTCGTCATCATATAACTGATTTTCAATCTTTCAAAGAGCCTATAACTAACGATTTTGAATCGCTTATCCGGGAAAAAACCTATAAAAGGTTGTCCCAGTTTGCTAAAACAAATATTTTTGATCCATCACGAGAAGTTAGTTACAATGGCTTTTTTTTAGGAACCTTAGAGTCAATAGCATCAGAATGTATTGAGCGAACGCTTAAATTGCCTTGCTTTCCTGCTTGGGTTCATGGCGATCTTTGCTTTAGCAATATGCTGTTTGATTCACGTTCAGATAGTCTAAAAGTTATTGATCCTCGTGGTATTAACGATCAAGGACAAATTACTGTATACGGTGATCAGCGTTACGATTTAGCCAAGCTTTCTCATTCTGTTGTGGGGATGTACGACTACATTATCGCGGGTCGATATCGGTTAAATGGATTTGATGCCATGGATATGAGTATTGATTTCGATGCTAGTGAGCGTATGCAGAAAATTCATAGCTTATTTTTAAGCACTAATTTTATTCCTGGTTTGCCCACACGTGATATCCAGCCTTTAGTAGTTCTTTTGTTTTTATCAATGCTACCGTTACACGCGGATCGACCGGATCGCCAGAAAGCTATGATCGCAAACGCGTTACGTTTGTATGCTGAAATAAAGGAGACGCGGAGATGATTGTCATTCCTATGGTTGGTGCTAGCAGCCGTTTTTTTAAAGCCGGTTACGATATGCCAAAGTATCAATTACCTCTGTGGGGTGAGACGGTATTCTACTGGGTCATGCATTCATTCTCAAATTACTTTGATAAGCAATCATTTTTATTTATTGTTAGGGATGATTATGATTCAAAGAAGTTTGTCGAAAAAGAGTCTTATCGGTTAGGAATTATAGACTTTTTAATCGTTACTCTTGATAGCATGACGCAAGGTCAGGCTGATACCGTGGCCCAGGGAATGAAAGAGGTTAATACTCAAGAGCCAATTACTATCTTTAATATCGATACATTACGTTATAATTTTGAGCTTCCAAACTTCGTGAATGAATGTGATGGTTACTTAGAAGTATTCCGTGGTGAGGGAGATCATTGGTCATTTGTAAGGCCTGGATCTGAATTAAAGGCCTTACGAACGACAGAAAAAGAACGAATTTCTGATTTATGTAGTAATGGACTTTATCATTTTGCAACTAAGGAGCTTTTTCTTTCAGCTTTTAAAGATGCTACTGAGAATAATATAAAGTCTAAAGGTGAATATTATGTTGCTCCTTTATATAATTATTTGATCAATTTAGATAAGGATATTCGCTACTTAGAGATATCTTTGTCTGACATTGACTTTTGCGGTACTCCCGATGAGTATCAGGCACTTGTTAAACGTGAACCTAAAGAATATTAAGAGGAATGTAAATTGAGTAACGAATTTAAAAACGATAGTTTGAGTAATTCTCTACCATTTGCTCTATTTGGTGGAATTAATGTTCTTGAGTCACGTGATATGGCTCTGAAGGCTTGCGAACATTACGTTGAAGTGACAAGGAAATTATCAATACCTTACGTATTTAAAGCCAGTTTCGATAAAGCCAATCGCTCTTCTATCCACTCTTACCGTGGCCCCGGCTTGGAAGAGGGCATGCGCATTTTTGAAGATGTGAAAAAAGAGTTTGGCGTGCCGGTGATTACCGATGTTCATGAACCTTGGCAGGCGGCCCCTGTAGCAGAGGTCGTGGATATTCTTCAGCTACCGGCCTTTCTTGCTCGCCAAACAGATTTGGTCATGGCATTGGCCAAAACAGGCAAGCCCATCAACATCAAGAAGCCTCAGTTCCTGAGCCCTGGGCAAATGGTCAATATTGTCGAGAAATTCAAGGAAGCGGGTAATGATCAACTGATGCTGTGTGACCGCGGCACCAGCTTTGGTTACGACAACCTAGTGGTGGACATGCTGGGCTTTGGCGTAATGAAAGACACATGCGGCAATTTGCCCATTATCTTTGATGTAACCCACGCGCTCCAGCAGCGTGATCCGCTGGGCGCCGCTTCCGGTGGCCGCCGCAAACAAGCACTTGAGCTTGCACGTGCCGGTATGGCGGTAGGTATTGGCGGCTTGTTCCTTGAGGCCCACCCAGATCCGGATAATGCCAAATGTGATGGCCCCAGTGCATTGCCGCTACATCTTTTAGAGCCTTTCCTTACTCAGATTAAAGCTATTGACGATGCTGTGAAGGCAATGCCAGCACTGGAAATCGATTAAGGAGTTGGCTGTGTCTGAATCACGCCGTGTGGCATTGGTAATTCCTGCGCGTTATGGCTCAAGCCGCCTGCCGGGCAAGCCTTTGGCCGATTTGCTGGGTAAGCCGATGGTGCAATGGGTTTTTGAGAAGGCCCAGCAAGTCCCTTCGGCCGATACCGTTGTTGTGGCTACTGATGATCAACGCATCGTAGAAGCAGTAAAAGCTTTTGGCGGTAATGTCGTACTCACCTCACCGCATCATCCATCCGGTACTGACCGGTTAGTAGAAGTGATGGCGCAGGTAGAGGCTGAGATCTACATCAACCTTCAAGGCGATGAGCCTCTTGTTCGCCCTGAAGACGTGGAACAGCTTGCTCAAGGCATGCTGGCGGATGACAGGGTAGACGTAGGCACGCTGTACCATGCAATTGATGATGAAGAAGCTCAAAACCCTAACGTCGTTAAAGTGGTACTGGGGCATGAGGGTAATGCGCTTTATTTTAGCCGTTCACCGATTCCTTATCCTCGAGAAAAAGAGAAACATCCAGGCTTTAAAAAGCATGTAGGTGTGTATGCCTATCGTCGGCGTATTTTGGAGCAGTATGCGCACCTGCCTGCGTCTGCGTTGGAGCAGACAGAGCAACTGGAGCAACTTCGCTTGTTAGCCGCTGGCTTGCGTATTCGTGCCTTTGAAGTCGCGCCCACTGGCCCAGGGGTAGATACGCCTGAATGCCTAGAGAAAGTGCGTGCATTGTTGGAAGGCAAGCCATATTCGCCAGTTTCACCGCTGGCAAACGTCAAGCTGCTGATTACCGACGTAGACGGTGTGCTCACCGATGGCAGTATTTTTTACGATGCTACGGGTGAGTGCTTAAAGCGTTTTCACGTTCGTGATGGGCTGGGTATGCGGCTTCTGGAAGAAAGCGGCATTCGCGTGGCCGTGCTTTCAGGACGTAATTCAGCAACATTGCGCAAGCGTGTCGCAGACCTAGGTATTGAGCTTTGTGCGTTTGGTGTAAAAGATAAATATGCCGCCTGCCTGGATTTAATGCAGCAAGCTGGTGTCACTCCAGCGCAAACGGCATGCATAGGCGATGATTCTATTGATTTACCTGCCTTTGCTGCTTGTGGGCTTTCCTATGCCGTGGCGGATGCGCCCAGCTATGTGAAGCAAAAAGCGACCGGCGTGTTGACCTTGGCCGGCGGGCAGGGGGCACTTCGTGAGCTGGCTGATGTCATACTTACGGCACACGGCAAAGCCGAAGTTTTTAATACAGCAGAGGGTTTCCGCTCAGTTTCAAGTGGGGCTGCCCAGTAACGTGAAAGAAAAGGAATGTAATCGCATGTCGAGTATCAGTGTCGGTAAAGAGGTTTTTCAAGTTCAGGCTCAGGCATTGGAAGCAACGGGCAACCGACTGGATGGTGCTTTCGATAACGCTGTGAACATGGTTCTTGAAACAGCAGGGCGTGTTGTTATTTCAGGAATGGGAAAGTCGGGCATCATCGGAAATAAAATAGCGGCCACGCTTGCATCTACCGGTACTCCCAGCTTCTCTGTTCATCCTGCTGAGGCCTATCACGGCGATTTAGGCATGTTCACAGCTGCCGATGTCGTTATTTTGATTTCTTATAGCGGTGAAACCGAAGAAGTTATTCGGTTGATTCCCTCTCTGCGCCATTTCGGTGTAAAAACCATCGCCTTGGTGGGCAATCCTGAGTCTACCTTGGGGCGCAACTGCGATTTAGTGCTGGATGTTTCTGTCGAGCGTGAAGCTTGTCCTAATAATTTGGCGCCTACTACGTCAACAACTGTGGCATTGGCAATGGGGGACGCACTCGCAGTAGCACTTATAGAAAGGCGTGATTTTAAACCGCATGATTTTGCGGTCTTCCATCCTGGTGGCAGTTTAGGCAGACGTCTTTTAACCCGTGTAAAAGATGTAATGCATACCGAGCTACCCATTTGTGCTCCCCAAGACAACATGAAAGAAGTCATTATGACAATCACCCAAGTTGGGCTTGGTATTGCGGTAGTGGTTGATAGGGGGGAAATTAAGGGTGTTATTACAGACGGTGATTTACGTCGTGCTCTTTTCAATTACGATAGCTTCGATGGGCTGAGTGCTGCAAACGTTATGACGCCGACCCCCTTAACAGTAAATGAAAGTGAAATGTTTGCAGATGCAGAAAATATCATGCTGAGAGCTAACGTCACCTCTTTACTTGTTGTTAGTGAGGATAGTGCTTTAAGTGGGGTGTTAAAATTGCAGGATGCTGGTCGCGTAAATTAATATTGAACAATATCGTTAATACAAAAGGTCAACAGTTCGTTGGCCTTTTTTATGGGATAAAGTCTGTATGAAAATTGCCGTTGCCGGTACGGGCTATGTGGGGCTTTCCAATGCCATGCTGTTGGCACAGCACCACGACGTGGTCGCGGTGGATATTGTGCCTGAAAAGGTTGAGTTGCTGAATAACCGCCACTCTCCGATTGAAGACGCTGAAATAACAGCGTTCTTGCAGCGTGACGATCTGCGTTTTTCAGCCACGCTGGATGCCGAGCAGGCCTATGCGGATGCGCAATTTGTCATTATCGCTACCCCTACCGATTACGACCCTCAAACAAATTATTTTAATACGCAAAGTGTTGAAGCGGTGATTGAGCAGGTGATGCGTATTAATCCCCAGGCGGTTATGGTGATTAAGTCCACGGTGCCCGTGGGCTACACTAAGGGGGCCTCGGCACGCTTTAATACGCAAAACCTTATTTTTTCGCCGGAGTTTTTGCGCGAAGGCAAAGCGCTTTATGACAACTTGCATCCCTCCCGCATTATTGTGGGCGAGTGTTCCGAGCGTGGCGAAACCTTTGCTGCGCTTTTAAAGCAAGGGGCGGCGGCTGAACATATTGAAGTATTACTGACTAATAGCACGGAAGCCGAAGCAATCAAGTTGTTTGCCAATACCTACCTCGCCATGCGGGTAGCGTACTTTAATGAGCTGGACAGCTACGCAGAATCCCAGGGGCTGAATACCAAGCAGATTATTCAGGGCGTTGGCCTAGACCCGCGTATTGGCAACCACTACAACAACCCAAGCTTTGGCTACGGCGGTTACTGCCTGCCCAAGGATACCAAGCAACTGCTAGCGAACTACGCCGATGTGCCGAGTAACATGGTTCAGGCGATTGTAGATGCCAACCGTACGCGCAAGGATTTTATTGCAGAGTCGGTACTGCGTCGTAACCCTTCTGTGGTTGGCGTGTATCGTCTGATTATGAAAACAGGGTCGGATAACTTTCGCGCCAGTGCCATGCAGGGCGTAATGAAGCGCATTAAGGCGAAAGGTATAGAAGTGGTCGTTTATGAACCGGTATTAGAAGAAGATAAGTTCTTCGGTTCAGCCGTTATGCGTGATTTAGCGGCGTTTAAAGAGAAATGCGATATTATTTTAGCAAATCGCATGGTGCCAGAGCTTCAGGATGTGGAAGCCAAGGTATATACCCGCGACCTGTTTGGCAGCGATTAAGCGTATATCATGCGGAGTGCTTCAATCGTAGTGCGCGGTAAGCGAAGCGCACCCGCAGCGGCGGCCCGGCGCAAAGCAGCGCACCGCGCTGCCGGGGTAGGCCAAGGTGGCACATCCGGGCGGCTGGCGCCGCCTTTCGCGGGTGCCGCAGGCTCGTTCCTCGCCTTTGTTACCGCGCGCTACGATTTGCTATATCGATACGAAATGGTTCATGTAGTGCGCGGTAAGCGAAGCGCACCCGCAAAAGCAGCGCACAGCGCTGCCGGGGTTGACGTTGGGTGCCCATGTACGGGCGGCTCTGGCACCGCCTCTCGCGGGTGCCGCAGGCTCGTTCCTCGCCCGCGTTACCACGCGCTACGATTTGCTATATCGGTGCGGAGTGGTTCATGTAGTGCGCGGTAAGCGAAGCGCACCCGCAGCGGCGGCCCGGAGCAAAGCAGCGCACCGCGCTGCCCGGGGTTGGTGTTGGGTGCCACGCCCTAGCGCCTCAATATATCAGTAACCAGCAACAGGCCGTCACGTTTGGCAGGCTCGGCAGAGCAACGATTAAGCTGATTAGGAAGATGTTTGTATGGAAGCGATTATAAATGCATTTTTTGACGAAATTCCCGATGCCAATGTTGCCAAAGAACGCGTCGCCTTTGGTACTTCTGGCCACCGTGGCCGCGCAGGTGAACGTACCTTTAACGCTGCGCATATTGCTGCTATTACTCAAGCCGTGGTGGATTTTCGGCGTGAGGCAGGCTACCAGGGCCCGCTGTTTCTAGGCTTCGATACCCACGCGCTTTCCAGGCCAGCCTGGGAGTGTGCACTGCAGGTATTGGTGGCTAACGACGTACCGGTATTGGTTGAAAAAGGCCACGGCTATACCGCGACGCCGTTGGTTAGCCACGCCATTTTGCAACACAACGCGTCCAACGCAGCGTTGGCCGACGGTTTGATTATTACGCCGTCGCATAATCCGCCTGAAGATGGTGGTATTAAGTACAACCCCGCCCACGGTGGTCCGGCCGATACCGACGTGACATCGTGGATTGAGTTACGTGCCAACGCGTACTTGCTGCGCGAACTGGACGATGTGCCGCTTGTTTCTCTAGAAGAAGCACTTGCCCATGCGCAAGAGTACGATTTTACCGCTCATTATGTGGCAAGCCTGAACAGCGTTATCGATATGCAGGCTATTCAGCGGGCAGGCCTGCGCCTGGGGGCCGACCCGATGGGCGGCACTGCGCTGCCCGTATGGCAGGCGGTTGCAAAGCACTATGCGCTGACACTGGAGGTAGTCAATACTCAGGTGGATGCGTCCTTTGCGTTTATGCCGCCCGACCACGACGGTAAAACCCGTATGGATTGTTCAAGCTCGGCGGCGATGGCGAATCTGTTAACGGTGAAAGACCGCTTCGATATCGCCTTTGGCAACGACCCGGATGCCGACCGCCACGGCATTGTGGATGCCAATGGCTTGATGAACCCTAACCACTTTTTAGCGGTGTGTATTGATTACCTGATGACGCATCGGCCTGAGTGGGCGGCGTCGCTAAAGATTGGTAAGACGCTGGTATCATCTTCCATGATCGACCGGGTGGTGGCATCGCATAATCGTGAGCTTTATGAAGTACCGGTTGGATTTAAGTGGTTTGTCGAAGGCCTGCATAAAGGGTGGTTGGCCTTTGGTGGCGAAGAAAGTGCTGGCGCCAGCCTGCTAACCCGCGATGGTGCAGCGTGGTCAACCGATAAAGACGGTATCGCGCTGTGCTTGCTGGCAGCAGAGATCTTAGCCGTTACCGGAAAGACGCCAAGCGTTTACTACCGCGAGTTGACCCAGCGCTTTGGTGAGCCTTGCTATAAACGAGTCGATACCGCTTGCACGCCTGAAGAAAAAGCGGCTTTCAAAAAGCTGAACAATGACAGCGTGACGGCACAAACACTGGCAGGAGAGGCGATTACCGCTGTGTTGGTGACAGCGCCCGGTAATGGGGCGAGCATTGGAGGTATCAAGGTGACCACCGAAAACGGCTGGTTCGCTGCACGTCCCAGCGGCACAGAATCGCTCTACAAGGTATATGCTGAAAGCTTCAAAGGCCCTGAGCATTTGGATGCGTTAATTGAAAGTGCTAGGGCGTTGCTTTCGGCTATTTTATAGCGCGTTACCCGCCAGCAGGTGGCGCCCGTTACGAAATGAAATAAGGAAATAAGTCATGAGCCAGGTGCGCAAAGCGATTATCCCCGTCGCCGGTTTTGGTACGCGGTTATTGCCTATTAGCAAGGCTATCCCCAAGGAAATGGTGCCTGTTGTGGATCGCCCCTTAATTCAGCACGTCATAGAGGAAGCATTGGCCGCTGGCATTAGTGAGATTATCCTGGTGACACGTTCAGGTAAATCGGCGATTGAAGACCACTTTGACGCCCATGTTGAGCTTGAGGATGCACTGGCTAGCAAAGGAAAAGATGCATTGCTGGAAACGCTTGCAGCCATTGCCCCGCCAGAGCTTAAAATTACCAGCGTGCGCCAGGCAAACGCTAAGGGCTTGGGGCATGCGGTTTTTTGTGCCGCGCATTTGCTGGGTGACGATGAGCCGTTTGCGGTTATCCTTCCGGATGTGTTGGTAAAGCCCCAGCCAAGCAGTAATACCTGTGATCTGGGGCGTATGGTGGAGCTTTGGGACGCCAGCAACGCTGCGCAAATTATGGTGGAAGCCGTGCCCCAGGAAGACGTTTATCGTTATGGCATTGTTGACTGCGATGAGCCCAGCGCCGGTGAAAGCGCGAATATGCGCGGCGTGGTCGAGAAGCCCAAGCCCGAAGACGCGCCTTCACGGTTGTCGGTCATTGGCCGGTACATTCTGCCGTATCGGGTTATGGAGCTTTTACGCGACCAGCCGCCTGGCGCTGGTAATGAAATTCAGTTGACTGATGCCATTGATCGCTTAATGCAGGAAGGTCAGCAGGTCCAGGCGTTCCGAATGAAAGGGCGCACCTTCGATTGCGGCCATATTGAAGGCTGGCTGCAAGCGAATAACACGCTTGCCCGTGAAGCGGGCTATAACCTGTAAGTTAGCACGCATATATGTTTGCATCGTAAGCCGCCATTTTTGGCGGCTTTTATGTTTTAGGGTATGGGTTAAAACGATGTAGCAGACAAGGGGGCGGTATGAATGAATTGTTAACAGAAGTATCTGCGATTGCTCGTGAAGCGGGCGATGCTATTTTACGTGTTTACGCTCAACCGTTCGATGTAGCGATTAAAGCGGATAACAGCCCCGTCACCGCCGCTGATAATGCGGCAAACCAGATTATTTTAGACAAGCTGAAAGCGCTTCCAGAGCGGATTCCTGTGCTTTCAGAAGAAGGGGGTGAGGCGTTCACCGGGCCGGATGCCAGCGGGCGCTATTGGCTGGTGGACCCGTTGGATGGCACGAAAGAGTTTGTAAAGCGTAATGATGAGTTCACGGTGAATATCGCCCTCATCGAGAACGGCAAGCCTGTATTGGGCGTTGTGCTGGCGCCGGTATTCAACGTGGCGTATATAGCAGCTAGTGGTGTAGGGGCGTTTAAGATTGATAAGTACGGGAAGCGAGTCGCTATTCATGTTTCTGGTAGGCCAAAAGAAGGTACCCCGTGGCGCGTAATGGGGAGCCGTTCCCATGCCAACCCCTATTTGGAAGATTGGTTAAAGCAGCTAGGCCCTCACGAGACAAGGCCCATGGGCAGTTCGTTGAAATTTGGCATCATCGCCGAAGGCAGTGCCGATGTATATCCACGCCTCGGCCCCACCAGCCTATGGGACACCGCCGCCGCTCAAGCGGTCGTCGAACAAGCGGGTGGACGAGTAGTGACCCTGGACGGCACCCCACTTTGTTATGCCAACCCCAACGAAACCCTCAACCCGGATTTTGTTGTTTGGGGTTTCTAATTTAAACGCCTGATTAAAAAAGTATCACTATCAAATAGTAGGTTACTGAAATGAAATTTTTTCAAACAGTACGTTGAATTATAAGCCTGGATGCAGAGGTACAAAAGGGCTTATGCCATGTATCAATGCACAAACCAAATCTGTATGATTTTAAGTCAAAATTCAGGCTGTCCTTTCGGGAGTCTGGTTAGAATGTTAGTTAAGATTAACTACGTTGAGAGTTGCATATGTTACGTTTAATGTCTTTTTTCGAAAAAAAGTTACCGATTCTTACGGCTGCAACGCCTGGTGCTTTTCGAATATTCGTTATCGTATTTACTGGTTTTTTTGTTGCCACTGAAAGTATGGCTTTTTTCTCGACTGAATATACACTTACGGCTTTTTTTGTAATGATTAGTGGGGTCGGATTTTCTACTATTCTAGTCAAGGGTATGGCTGAGCGTAATGATTTTGAAATATTTTTAAGTTATGCATTAACATCTTTGATGATAGGGGGGGGAGTATCCGTTCTTTTATTGTATTTGATATCTTTTGCTGTGCCGGTGCCTGATTTTTCTGCTGTTTTATTATTGGTTTTAGCCACTTCTATCTATCAGGTGTTTAGGAGCTATTTAATATTTAATAAAAACTTTTGGGGGCTTTTGCTGAATGATGTCTTGGTAGGCTTTTTTTATCTCTCTATAGTTATATTTTGGTACCTGCTATATGGAGAGCTTAGTGTTTTTAAGGCGTTTGTTTTTTTAGCATTCTCTTATTTTTTCTCACTAGTAGTAGTGTCATTTGTCAGTTTAAAGTACTTGAATAAGGAAAAAGTAACGTTTCATAAGTTTAGCTTGGTTTCAAAGAAAAATACTGAATCCAGTCTGGTTGTTGGTTTTTCTAATGCGGCAAGTGGAGGTGTCAGCTTTATACTACCTTCTTTCTTTATTGTGTTAGGTGGCGAAGAAATTGCGATAGTGGCTTCCTTAGCTGCCTTGGTTTTTAATGCTATCGCAGCAATTCCAAGGGGAATAATCAATAATTCAACAGCAGCACTTTCTAGAATGGTGTTAAACTGTCATTTCGATCCTATTTTGGTTTCGGAACTGCGTAAAAAAATTAAAATCATTATTGTTTTTCTGTTTCCATGCTTGTCGCTGCTCATGCTTGCGTATCTTGTGTTTTTTGCTGACGTAAGTGCACTGTTTGCAGCAGTATTATTTATAGTTTCGTTAGGCTTTTATATTGCCACCGCCCAGTTCGGCGTTGTGGAGTCAGTACTGATTAACCTATGTGGCTATGAAAATTTCGCACTGGTTTTTAATGCTGGAATCTTCATGCTTATTTGGGCTGCCTTTCTCTTGATTATTAATGTTGCTACTTTTCGTGAATATCAATACATAGTGTATTCGGTTCCTGTTTTACTTGGGGTGGTAAATATTATCCGAATGTTTTGGTATCGTGGTCTGGTCAACCGATATTTTAAAGTTAACCAATAGTTCTGGCATTCATGACTGCGCAGTAAGTCATGAGTTGCATCTTGACACAGTAGATGAGGCTATAAGCCTGAGCTAGCTCAGAACCATAGCAATGGTCGGCGGAGTGCCATCTAGAAAGGAAAAAAGCGCCATCCAGTATGGTTAATATCGACGTTAAGCAGCTGATTGAGTAGTGTATTCGAGCGTGGTTATAAATGGGGGGCTACCCAGCCAAACTTAATTGGCTGGGAGGTTTATTATGTTTTAATTGCAATGTTCCCTGAATACTATAACGATGTCATTAGTATCTACTCTTAAATCATATAAAGGGTAGGTCTCTTCTATTTCTAAACTGCAGGCATCTCCATCATAAGAAGTGTTGTAAGTAAGAGTGCCACCATAAAAATAGTAAGCATTCCTAGCAGACATGTAGTTTGTTATTGGTTTGTCGATCATGCGAGCAATTAAGCGAGAGTTCGTAACCTGTTTTTTTACTCTATAGGTATTATCTAAAATACCTACCATTGCAATATTTTTTATGTTCTCTTTAGTCGCCAAGATGTCAGCGTTTTCATTTATAGATGGGATTGTCTCTGACTCATATTGGTTTGAATTTTTAAGAACGTTTCCATATACGCTTGAGTAAAATATAAAATTGTAAATAAGTATAGCAGATGCTAGATAACCAGAATATCTGAAAAAAGTGTATTTATCATTCAAGAGTATGAAGCAAAGTGCAGATGAAAGAGCACCAAGCCCCATGTATACGCGTGGAACCAAAGCTTGATGGTTAAGTATTAGCAGTATCCCAAAAGTTCCAGAAGCCATTATGCCAAGTCCCAAAAAGCGATGAATTATTTCCTTTTTGTTTTTTCTTTCCTTTAACCCTATGATTGTGGTTAATAAAACAAGTACGCCCATAGTGAATACTAGTAATGCATATGTTTTGTTTAGTTTAAAAGCATAGCGTGCATATCCGTAATAATTGTTAAATGCTCCTGGTATGATTTGGGTAAGTGGTAAAGTTCCTGAGTTTTTCTCACCATACTCACCGCTTACTGGAATGAAAAAAAGTACTATCTTGTACAGTATCAAAGCTATGATTAAGCATCCTATATATATAGAAAATCTTTTTATTACATACTTGAGATTATCCTTTTTAGCTTCTTGGTAGATCCAAAGACCTGCCATTACTAAAGCTACATTTATTGCTGCCTGATAAAGGCATAGAGAAAATAAAAATAGTGCTATGTTAGAAGGTATTAAAATTTTTATTTTACATTGAGATGCTAGCATTGTTGCCGAAAGAAGTGAGCAAAAAAAAGATAATGTCATGATTTGGTTATCAAATCGGTATGACATGTTTTGTATATAGAAAACGTTAGCAAATAAGAAAATGAATGCTATCCAAGAAGACGTTCTAGCTCGGCTAAATACTTCTTTACATAAAAGTACCGATACTGTTATTAAAAATATAGATATGAGTTGAGATATTGGTGTTATATCACTCAGTCGGTCATTTAGTTTGAAGGGAATTGTCAATATGTCGGCAAGAGGTCTACCGACATCACTCCAGTTATCCCCGCCCCATAGCTGCCTAGTTTTATCATCTTGATAATGACCAGCAATGAAAGTCCAGAAATATGAAATAGTGAAAAAAGCTGCTATTCCTATAAATGAATTTCTTTCGTATTTGAGATTTTTAGTGATTTTCATGTTTTATTCTGCTTTATCAATAATATAAGTAGGGCGTTTTTTTGATTCTATGTAGAGGCGTCCAATGTACTCTCCCAGCACGCCTATAGATATAAGCTGGATAGACCCAAAGAAAAGTATTGCTGACATAAGCGATGCATACCCAGGCCAATCAATGCCAAATATAAGAGTTCGCAAGATAATAAAAACCATGTAAAGCAGGCTGAACAATGCGATCACGCCACCTATATACGACCAAATGCGAAGTGGCCATGTAGAAAAGCTTGTCAGGCCATCAAGAGCAAAATTCCAAAGCTTCCAGTAGTTCCACTTTGTCTCCCCTGCATGACGTGCTGGGCGGTCGTACTCAACACCAATCGAAGGATAGCCTGGCCATGCAAACATGGCTTTCATGAAGCGGTTACGCTCGGGCATTTGCCTAATTGCATTGACTACACGGCGGCTTAATAAACGGTAGTCGCCAGTATTGGGTGGGATGCTGATGTGGGACAGTTTATTAAATATATGGTAGAAAAGGCCAGCGGTGGCGCGCTTGCTACGTCCATCCTCTTTTCGGCTCGCGCGCATACCATAAACGGTGTCATACCCTTCGCGCCAAAGGTAAACAAATTCATTTATCAGCGCCGGAGGGTCTTGCAGATCGACATCCATGGGTACAACAGCATCACCCTTAGCGTGGTCAAGCCCGGCGGTCATGGCCGCTTCCTTTCCAAAGTTGCGTGAAAGTTTCAGGCAGCGCACTCGATTATCGTTCTCGGCAGCCTTGGCAATCTCTTGACAGGTTAGATCTGTTGATCCGTCATCGATAAACAATATCTCAAGATCAATGTCTAAGCCTTGCAGATCTTTATCGATAGCTGTAATGAATGGTGCTATTGACTCTTCTTCGTTGTATACCGGGACGATCAGCGACAATAGCTGTTGCCGGCCCTTATGTTCAGATCCCATTCCTATTCTCCTTTGAAAGCCCAAAGTGCTGATGCAGCATAAGTCAGTATTGGTATGCAAATAGTCGCGATGGCAATTGCCCAGAAAGAAGGCACAGATAGCCAAAGCATCAGCGTTAATAGTATGTTGTTGATAATAAATCCGCTGATAGCCACAGCAAAGAATCGCCATCCAGACCCTCTTTCCTTGAATGTAAAGTGGCGGTGCCCATAGAATGACACTATAAATGCGATGCAAAAAGCAATGATATTGACCAGGTAAGGCAGGGCATTAGGGTGCAGAGCCAATACAAATACGGCTGTTAAAAGATGAGTAAGAGTAGCTATTCCGCCTATGATTATAAACCTGAACGGCCGGCTCGAATCTTTATTTAGAACGTCAATAATTTTATGCATTTCTGCCACCCTCTGTTCGGATCGGCATAATGCCATTTATCGCTTTAGTATTCTACGATTGCCTTACAGTATGGCCCTCGTGACTTCGCATGAATTTGGTTTGAGCGAATAGGAGGGCTACTGGGTTGTTAATCACATCAGGCTGGTTATCGCTTGTACGATTTTGAGTTCATCCTTGATAAATATTGAGCCTTTCTGGAGACAAAACGATCATAAAAAAACTAAACTTATTGGTATGGATCCACTCTTTCATGTGATCATGATTTTTTATTAAAATAAGATCAGCTTGTGATGGATAGGTTGTCAATGAAGAGATGCCTACGATATTTATTTAAAATGTAACGTGTTGTTACTCATCTGATCTTCTCTATAGTTAGTTGAAATTAAATTCGGGTTATAATTTATATCTTTTGGTAATGTTAAAAAGCCGCTTTTAGCGGCTTCTTGAAGTTGTCAACGATGGTGCTGCTGTTCGCGTTCGGGCTGCCACAAGATGGCGTCGATACGTAGGCGGACTTCGGAGTTATTGGGTAAAGGCCAATCAATAATATCGCCTACTTTAAGGCCGATAAGGCCCGCGCCAATGGGTGCCATTACCGAAATGCCGTCCTCAACCGTGCTGAGTGCATGGGGGTAAACCAGTGTACGCACCATTTGGCGCCCACGGGTTAAGTCAGTGAAGCGGATTTGGCTGTTCATGCTGACCACGTTGTCGGGGATTTCCTGAGGATCAATCACTTCCCCGCGGGATAGCTCTTCCTCAAGCAGCGTGGCCACGGCAAGCTCTTTATCCGTAGCGTTATCAATCAAGCGCTGCAAGCGTTCTGCATCAAGACGGTTAATCGTAATGGGAGGACGTTGTCCCATGGTCACTCTCCTTGGAAAGCAATGAAATCAATTGGATACTTTTATTTAACAGTAAATAAACGATTTTGTAGCTGTCAATAAAAACAGTCCTCCCTGAAAAGGGAGGACTGTTCGCCATGACCAGTGTAAGCGATCTAGCAGAGGAAGGCGATTACATTACTCCTTGCTCAATCATGGCATCCGCCACCTTTCTGAACCCGGCAATATTAGCGCCCAGTACCAGGTTGGTGGGGTCGCCAAACTCTTCCGCTGTGGTGGCGCACTGCTGGTAAATATTGGCCATTATCTCTTTGAGTTTTTGGTCAACTTTTTCCATGGGCCACTGCTCCATGCTGCTGTTTTGCGCCATCTCCAGCTGGCTTGTCGCCACGCCGCCAGCGTTAGCAGCTTTACCTGGGCCATAGGCAATTTTAGCGGCCAGGAAGCAGTCAACAGCCTCGGTGGTCGAAGGCATGTTGGCGCCTTCGCTCACGCAGGTAATCTGATTGGCGAGGAGCGTTTTGGCATCAAGCTCGGTTAGCTCGTTTTGGGTGGCACAGGGGAAAGCGGCGTCTGCCTGAATGTGCCAAACCGCATGCCCACCTTGCGGATAATCTCGGGCGCTAATGTAGTGCGCGTCAGGGTGCTCGCTTAGGTACTCTTCAAGCGATACCCGTTTGACTTCTTTAAGCTGCTTAAGAAGCCCAAGGTCGATGCCCTTTGGATCGTGGACTGTGCCGCGTGAGTCGCTACAGGTGATGGGGGTGGCGCCCAGCTCATACAGTTTTTCGATGGTGTAAATGGATACGTTCCCCGCGCCAGATACCAGGCAGGTTTTGCCTTCCAGGGTCTCGCCGCGGGCCGCCAGCATGTTTTGCGCGAAGTAAACAGCGCCGTATCCGGTGGCTTCTTTACGACCAAGCGAGCCGCCCCAATTTAGGCCTTTGCCGGTTAATACGCCTTCATAGCGACCTGTCAGGCGTTTGTACTGCCCATACATATAGCCGATTTCACGCGCGCCAACCCCAATGTCGCCAGCCGGTACATCGCGGGTAGGGCCGATGTGGCGGTAAAGCTCTGACATGAAGGCTTGGCAAAAACGCATGATTTCGTTGTCTGACTTACCCTTCGGGTCGAAGTCAGAGCCACCTTTACCGCCGCCGATAGGCAGTCCAGTTAAGGCGTTTTTGAAAATTTGCTCAAACCCTAAAAACTTGATGGTGCCTGCCGTAACGCTTGGGTGAAAGCGTAAGCCGCCTTTGTAGGGCCCAAGGGCTGAGTTGAACTGAATACGATAGCCTTTGTTGACCTGTACGCGGCCAGCATCATCTAACCAGCAAACGCGGAACATGATTTGGCGCTCTGGTTCGACCATACGTTCAATAATGCTGTGCTGTAGGTAGTGCGGCTGACGCTCAAACAGAGGACGCAAACACTCTAATACTTCTTCTGCCGCTTGATAAAATTCAACCTGAGCGGGACTGCTAAGCTTTAAACGGGACAGCGTATCGTGAACGTAGGGCATGAAAAAATACCATGTGTAATTACTAAAGACGTTGTTAGCTGGTCAGCTATTTGAGGGACATTAAACGGGGGATGCGCTTTCTTGCATACCCTATGTCGTTTCGGAATGAGTAAAAAAATAGTGGAATTTAGACCAAAGTCGCAGGGTTTTGCTTAAAAAAGCAGGATATTAACAAAGTCAGTTAAACGATGTTTAAACGTAGTGCAGTGCGTAGCGCCAGCCATTGGGCGCAGCATTGTTATTGTGGCGGTGGTTCACGGTGCGACCGTAACCGTAGTGCGTATATGGACTCCTCCTCGCTTGCAAGCACAAAAGGTCATGGCGGCTATGTCGACTGCGAGCGTATATTCGGTCTCGTTAAGGATGCCTGACACACGGACATCGGACCTTAATGGGCTATTCGCACGTCGGGTACCCTCAGCGTAAACGAGCTTTGATGCTCTACGCACTACACGGTATGGCCCGACGTCGGTTCGACCTGTTCGCCATCTCTCTTGTGGTGTTGCAATCGGGGTGGTGGGAACACCGGGTTAAAGGTTAAATATTCATGGTGCTTTCATGTGGCTAAGCTAAGCGGCCGCCGCCAGTTCGGGATCATACGGCACCTGGTGACGCGTGACGGCCCACGCCATGCGAGCCGTCTTGTTGGCGAGCGCCACAATCGCGACGTTGCGATGCTTTCGTATGGCAAGCCGTTTGATCCATTGGCTTAGGCCGTCTTCCTGCGTCACCGCATAACGGAGAACGGATCGTGCGCCATGCACCAGCAGCTTGCGCAGGTACCCGTTGCCTCGCTTGCTGATTCCCAGCAGGCGCTCCCGTCCGCCCGTGCTGTGCTGACGCGGGGTAAGCCCCAATGACGCAGCAAAGTCGCGTCCACGTTGATAGATAGTGCCGTCACCCAGCACACCGGCCAGGGCGCTGGCGGTAATGGGACCAATGCCGCGCAGCGTCATCAGACGCCTGGCAACGGGGTCGGTGTTGGCATGCTTTTCAATGGCCGTGGTTAACTGTTCAACACGATCATCAAGGTAGCGTAAGTCGTTCGCCAACTCCGCCAGCAAGCGACGAAAGTGGTCACTGAGCCCGTTAGAGGCATCTTCCAGCCAAAGCGGTAGCGCCCGCCGCAATTGTTGGATACCCGTGGGAGCAATCAAGCCATACTCCCCGACCAGACCACGGATCTGGTTGGCCTTGGCCGTCCGCTGACTGATGAGTTCTTCCCGGATTCGGTGGGTAGCCTGAGCATCCTGTTGCTCAACCGATTTTACCGCCACGAAGCGCATCGTGGGTCGGCCGAGGGCTTCACAAATCGCTTCAGCATCGGCCCGGTCATTTTTATTCGTCTTGACGTACGGTTTTACGAACTGGGCAGCCACCAGCTTGACCTGGTAGCCACGTGCCTGGAGCTGACGTGCCCAGTAATGCGCTGTGGCGCATGCTTCCATGCCAATGATCGCGCCCTGGGGAACACGGCGACAAACCGCATCGAGCCACTTGGCACGGGTGTATTTGCCTCGCCACTGAGGTTGCTCATGTCGGTCAACACCATGAACGTGAAAAACAGACTTTGCGATATCAACACCTACTCGACTAATGTTCATAGGGGCTTCTCCTGACTCTCAACGCTGATAGTTGTCCAACCCACCTATCAGTATGGCGCACAGACGCCGGAGTAGGGTGAGGAGGAGTCCATCCCATTGTGTAAGCGAAGCGCACCCGCAGCGGCGGCCCGGCGCAAAGCAGCGCCCTGCGCTGCCGGGGTTAGGGTTGGGTGTGGTTCCAGGCCAAGGCGGCACATCCGGGCGGCTGGCGCCGCCTTTCGCGGGTGCCGTAGGCTCGTTCCTCGCCTGCGTTACCACGCGCTACAATTGCCATGTTGGTGAGGCGTGGCCTTAACCATCGGGCGCGGTAATGGCGTTTACCGGCGCTATACGGGCAGGGCGGCGCCGTCTGTGCGGGGTTCGGTGCCGCCCTGGAATGCGCCGGTGGCGGCGTTGCGTAGGATGATTTGCCCGCGGCCAAAGGTCAGCGCATCGTTCGTCCTGACAATGTGATGCCCGCGCCGTTCTAATGCTTGGGCGAGGTGGTCGGGAAAGCTGGGTTCCACCTCAACGGTTTTGCCTGCTACCCATTTCCAGCGCGGTAGGTCCAGTGCCGCCTGTGGGTTGAGCCTGTCTTCCAGTAGGCTGGTAACTACCTGTACATGGCCTTGAGGCTGCATGTAACCGCCCATAACGCCGAAGGGGCCGACCGCTTGATTATCCTTGGTGATAAAGCCGGGGATAATGGTGTGGTAGGTGCGCTTGCCGGGGCGCAATACGTTGGCGTCTTCTTCGTTAAGCGAGAATGACCAGCCTCGGTTTTGCAGGCTGATACCGGTGCCTGGCACGACAATACCTGAACCGAAGCCTTCAAAGTTGCTTTGGATAAACGAGACCATATTGCCTTCGTCATCCGCTGTTGCGAGGTACACCGTGCCGCCCAGAAGTGGATTGCCGTGTACGGGGTCAATAGCTTCGTTTCCGATCAACTTACTGCGTTGCGCCAAGTAGGCCGGTGAGAGCATCTGTTCGACGCTTGGTGCCATAGCTTCACGCTCGGTGATATAACGTAGGCCATCTACATAACCCAGCTTGGTCGCTTCGATGCGGCGATGCAGCGATTCAATCGCATCACGTGGCTCATCGCCCAGTGATTCCAGAATGCCGAGTGCCTGTAGCGCGATTAAACCGCTGCCGTTGGGCGGAATTTCCCAGATATCATGACCGCGATAGCGCACGCTAATAGGGTCGACCCATTCAGGCCTAAAGGCCGCGAGGTCTTCCTTGCGAAGAAAGCCACCATGCTGGCGCGAAAAGTTATCCATGGCATCGGCTAGCTCGCCTTCGTAGAATGCATTGGCGCCGCTTTCAGCTATCGCGCGTAGCGTGTTGGCCATGTCAGGTGAATGCCAAATATCGCCCGCTTTTGGGGCATGGCCGTGTGGCGCAAAATGCTCAAACCAGGCGGCAAACTCTGGGCGGTTGTACTGCTTGTAACGGGTGAAGGCTTTTTGCCATAGCTGACTCACCACGGGAGAAACCGCAAAGCCCTCTTCGGCCAGGGTAATCGCCGGGGCCAGCAGTGTCGCAAGGGGAAGCTTGCCAAAGCGCTCAGAAAGCGTGGCCCAAGCAGCGGGGGCGCCGGGTACGGTCACTGGGATTAGTCCATGGGCGGGCATTGCATCCAGGCCAAGCTCTCGCACGGCATCAATACTAATCCCCGTTGGGGCTCTGCCGCTGGCATTAAGGCCGTGTAATTCATCCTTCACCCACACCAGGGCAAATGCATCGCTGCCAATACCGTTGGAGGTGGGCTCAACCACGGTAAGTGCGGCGGCGGTCGCAATAGCCGCGTCAATTGCGTTGCCGCCATTACGCAGAATATCGGCACCCACTTGGGCGGCAAGCGTTTGGGAGGTGGCGACCATGCCGCGCTTACCCAACGTCACCATGCGTCGGGAGGCGGCCGGGTAGTAATGAGGGTCGAGGTTCATTGAATTATCCTTGTGCGATATGCCAAGCAGGCCACTGTAGGGCTCAACATTAGCAGGATAATCTTATGAACGTCTTCTGGTAGCCTTGATTACGTATTAGGCTTTGTACGAAAACTGCTTGCGCTCGACCATACGGCGTTAAAAATCAGCTCAAAATACTCATTTACCCATGTAAACTCCGTTTTTTCGCTGATTTTTGCCTTGTCTGGTCTTCGCTCAGCGACTTTTCGTACCAACCCTAGGCCAAGCAGGCCGCAGCGAACCGTTGGGGGGCTCACCTTTCAGGGCTTACGCAACAGTTCAATCGGCACGTTAAGATGTTGCGGGCGCTGGAGTACATTCAGCAACACAATGGCGCGCTCTTCGCCCTTGCAGCGTTCGAATATAGCGTCAAGGTCTTTAAAGGGGCCGTCAGTAATGGTGACTTTTTCGCCCGCGCAGAAATAGGTATGACTCCCTTCTAAGCGGTGAGGTTGGGCGCGAAGCGTCTCCACCAGTGTATTGGGCACGCTAATGGGCGTATTGCCAAACGTCAGTAGGCGTAATACACCACGGGTAGAGCGAATAGGGCGCCAATTGCTGACAACCTGGTCTAAACGAATAAACAGGTAATAGGGAAACAGCGGCTCGCTCACCGTGGCAAGCTTGCCCTGGCGCCTGCGTTGTACGTTCAGTACCGGATGAAACACCTCATAATCCTGGTTAGCGAGGTGTTCGGCCGCGCGGAATGATTCGCTGCCTTTGCACTGAATAACGTACCAGTTGGGCAGGGCGCGCTCTTCAATGCTGGTCTCGGAAGAGGCTGGCTCTAGGTCATTGGGTTCCATACGTTAGCTCTGTGCCTGGACGAGCAGTGTAGCGAGCGCTTCTAAGGTTTGGTCGATATGCGCCTGGGTATGATCATAGGCAAGGAAAAAGCGTAGCCGGGCGCTCTTTTCCGGTACAGCTGGGTAAAGAATCGGCTGAACATTGATGTGGTACTGTTCAAGCAGCGTGTGGGAGAGGTGTGCTGCCAACGGTGAACTGCCCACAATGATGGGAACAACGGCGGCGCCGATGCTGTGCCCGGTATCCATGCCGTGCTTTTTGGCTTGCTGCAGGAAGTAGCGCGAGATCGAGTGAAGTTTTTCCACCCGTTCAGGCTCTTGCTGCATAAGCGCTAGCACTTTGAGAGAGGGGGCGGCGACCTGGGCAGGCATCCCCACACTGTACAAGAAACCGGGCGCAAAGTAGCGCAGCGTTTCAACCAGCGCTTTAGTGCCCGCAATGTACCCGCCGCAGCCGGAGAGCGTTTTGCTCATCGTGCCCATCCAGATATCCACATCACGTGGGTCGATGGCAAAGTACTCATGAAGCCCTAAGCCGTTATTACCCATAACGCCGAAGGAGTGTGCTTCATCAACCATCAGCCATACCTGGTGCCGCTTTTTGAGCTCGATAAAGCGAGGCAGATCAGGAATGTCGCCATCCATGCTGTAAAGCCCTTCGATGACGACAATCACCCGTTCAAATTGATGACGGTGGCGGCTAAGCAAGGCATCGAGGGCATCGGGGTCGTTATGCGAAAACGACATGCGTTTGGCGCCGGAAAGCTGCGCGCCAACCAGTGAGCTGTTGTGAATATACTCGTCATGTAGCACGAGGTCTTTAGGCCCAAGCAGATAGCCAAGCGTTGATACGTTAGTGGCATGCCCGCTTACAAACGCGACCGCATCATCGACCTGATACGCCTTGGCAATGGCGTGTTCCAGCTCCCGGTGAATAGGGCGCTCACCAGAAACGACTCGGCTGGCCGATACGGAGCTGCCGTAACGCGTCACTGCCTCGCAAGCGGCTTGGTTAACGCGCGGGTCGCCTGAGTAGCCAAGGTAATTGTAGCTGGCGAAGTTGATGCACGGTTGCCCCTGAATAACGCTGGTTGCTCCGGCAATGCCTTCATGCACCTTAAAGAAGGGGTCTTTTAACCCCAACTGTTCAGCACCCTGGCGCAGCATGGCAAGCTGCTGGTAGCCTGGGTGGGCATCAAACCGCGTAAAGCGCTCGGGCACCGGATTGCTTGAGTCGTTGCCCTGTGAGGAGCTGGCAGCGTTGGCCGTTGCGTGTGGCATCGTACGTGGCGTCGTACGTTTACGTGCTTGTTCCAACAGCTGCCGTTTTAAATCAGAGCGCTTGGCGGTCATGGTGTCTCGGTTGTCGATGATGTTGATGCAGGCTCAGTGAAGCCGTCTGCCCCGTGGCGAGCGGCCAGAGAGGCTAACGCATCTTGCGGTGCTTCTTCAACATCGTCGTCATGCTGATGGAGCTTTTGAATCAGCACACCCGCCAGCTTGTTAAGTGTTGAGGCTTCGCTGAGTATCATTACCGGTACCTGAACACCCAAGCGGTTCTCGATTGCTGTCATCAGCTCGACCCCCATCAGCGAGTCAAACCCCATGTCGTAGACCGAGCGATTAACGTCAATCTTTTCCTCTTCAATTAACAGGATGCTGGCAAGCTCTGCTCGAAGCAGCTCTGTGACCGTACTATGCAGCTCTTCCGGGGAAAGGTCGGCAAGCAGAGCGCTGATATCGTCATCGGTATCGTTGCTGCTGTCGTCATCGCTGGCACGGGCAATCTCGTTAAAGCGTGGCGCATTGGCGGTCGGTAAGAAGCGGGCGAGCGCGCCCCATTCAAGCTCCAGTACGCCAAGGCTGGGGCCGGGTGATACCAGCATCTGCTCAAGCACGTTAAGCGCATCATCTGAACAAAGGGCAGAGCCGCCTAAACGCTCTTGCAGCGCGTCACGCGTGCGCGTGTTGCGCGCCAGGAAACCAACATCTTCAATAGCACCCCAGCGTACACACGTGGCGGAAAGACCGGCGGCACGGCGATTAGCGGCAAACGCTTCGAGCCAATGGTTGGCGGCCACGTAATTGGCCTGACCTGGGTTGCCAAATAGCGTGGTCGCTGACGAGTAGAGGATAAAGAAGTCCAATTGCTCATTACGCGTTAGCGCATCCAGGTGGCGAGCACCCTCTATTTTGGGCGTTAGCACCTTTTGAATGCGTTCGGCGTCCAGGTTACGGATCAAGCTGTCATCTATCACCGTGGCGGCATGCACGATACCGCGCAGCGGGCCCAGCTCATCCTTGGCGCGAGCTAGCACGCTGGCCAGTGCGTCGTGGTTGGTAATGTCGCAGGCTGCGGCCATTACCTGTACGCCCTGAGCATTAAAATCCGCAAGCGCAGCTTGTGCTTCTTCGCTGGCCGGGCCGCTGCGGCTAAGCAGAATCAGTTGGCGAGCGCCTTTGCTTACCAGCCATTGGGCGGTTTTAAGACCGAACCCGCCCAAGCCGCCGGTCACCAGGTAGCTGCCATCGTTTGATAGGCTCAGCGTTTCACGGCCCAGCGCTTCGTTTCTGGGCGGCGCAATAGGCTGCTCATAGGTAACGACGACTTTGCCGATCTGGCGCGCTTGCTGCATATAGCGGAAAGCATCGATGACCTGGCTATGGCTGAACGCGGTAAACGGTAGCGGGCTGAGGGTGCCGTCGTTAAACAGCGCCATCATTTCGCCAAACAACCGCTGGGTCAGCGCAGGCTGTACTTTCATTAGCTGATCGGAGTCGATACCGAAATAGCTTAAGTTATTGCGGAAAGGGCGCAGGCCAATGTGGGTATTCTCGTAGAAATCGCGCTTACCCAGTTCCAGGAATCGACCAAAGGGGCGCAGGGCGCGCAGGTTTTGGTTGATGGCTTCCCCGGCAAGTGAGTTCAGTACGATATCGACACCTTCGCCCTGAGTGTCTTCAAGAATTTCTTCAGCAAAGGTGAGTGAGCGGGAATCATAAAGATGCTCCACGCCCATTAGCCGTAAAAAGTCGCGTTTCTCTGCCGAGCCCACCGTGGCGTAAATTTCCGCGCCAAGCCATTGAGCAATTTGCAGCGCGGCAATACCGACACCACCGGCTGCACCATGAATCAAGACTTTTTCGCCTGGCTCCAGGCGTGCCAAGTGTTTAAGCGCGTAGTACACGGTAAAAAACGTGGTCGGGATGGTGGCAGCGGCGGCGTAACTCACGCCTTCTGGAAGAGGCGCTATCGCGTGCTGACTGGCAATCAGCCGGTCACTAAAACTGGCTGGCCCAAAGCCGACGATGGCTTGCCCTGGGGCTACGTGAGTAACGTTGTCGCCCACGGCAATAACTTCACCAGAGAACTCAAGACCCAGGGTTGGCCCCGCAAAGCCGTTCTCGATCGCTTCGTCAGAAAGCAGGCCGAGCGTGTACATCACGTCACGGAAGTTAAGCCCGGTAGCTTTTACCTTGACCTCAACCTCATCGGCCTTAAGCGCAGGTAACGCTCGTGGGCGCCACTGTAGCTGGCGCAACTGCCCGGGTAGCGCAAAGCCGAGGGTCATTGCTTGACGGGCAGGCGTGTTAACGGTTTGTTGAGGTGCCGGTGCAGGCAAGGTGCGCAAGCGGGTGGCAAAGCGTTCACCGCCTGCATGGATGACGACTTCGTTTTCGCTGTCCGCGATAGTCAGCGATGCAGCCCATGTACTTAACGCTGCATCGCTAACCTCATGGGGAATATCCAGCAGGCTGGCCGTATGCCCCACAGCTTCATTGGCAAGCGAGCGGCCAAAGCCCCAAAGTGCCGCATCATCGGGTACGTTGCCGTGTGTTTGCTGTGTTTGTTGAGTGTGCCAAAGCAGGCTAACACCTTGAGTGGTAAGCCATAGCGTTGCCGAGGTGAGTTTGGCCGCTTCCAGCGCCAGGCTCCACTGCTGGGCACGATAACAACGCAAGGTTTGCACGCTGGTGTCGCTACCGCCCAGGTCGCGTAGGTCAATCACATTCAATATTTGAGCAGCATCGCCCCATTCGCCGAGTGCATTTTGCAATAGCGTATCGGGCGCGTCGTCGCTTTGTTCAACCCGGACCTTGGCCTGGTGTGCGGTAAGTGCTTTAGCCAAGCGCGCCGCAAGCGCCTCGTTGGTCGAGTCGGAGATGATTAACTGGCAAGGCGTGTTGGCAAGGCTCTCATCCGCCTGAGAAGTGACGGATGCCAGTGGTAGTTGGGCATGCAGCAGGTAAGCGCCCGCCGAGCTCTCTTCAAGCTCAATAGGGGCTGAAACCATAAAGCCTTGGGCACTTAGCCAATCGCTTAGTGTGCTGTGTTCCAACGCTGCCTGGTCGATGCCTGGCGTTGCCAGCACGTCGTCTAGCCACTGGCTGGGGGCTATACCCATCACCATAAGGTGGGCGCCAGGAGCCAACTGGGCAGGCAAGGCTTCAATCAGCTGGCGCGTGCGAGCAGGTTGGGTGGCATCGGTACTGATGAAGGCGAGCTGGGCTTTTTCTGCGTTTGCTAACGTGTGTGGCGCATCATCCAGCGACTGCACATCAATAAGCGGGTAGCGCTCTTGCAACTGTTCTGCCTGGTGACGTGCGCTGTCATGCGTGGTAATCACTCGGTAGTGGTGATTGCCTGCCTGGCCTGCATTGGCTAGCTGCTCCAGCAGACGCTGGCCCAGCGCAGGTGCGCAGGGGCCCGCTTCAAGCAGTTGCAGGCGCTCGCCTTGGCCCAATAGGGAAAGTGAGGCTTCGATCAGACTGCCAAGCTCAGTGGCAAGCGCTTGCCAACCGCATTCACCGATCAGTACACGATTTAGCCTTGCCATTAGCTCAGTGGTAATGCCCAGTGTCTCAAGCGATGTCGTGCCGTTGAGTAGTGCATCACGGTGCAAGCCCAAGCGGCCCACCAGATGAATCGGTGCAAAATAGTCGGGGTAATCCTGCACCAGTAGTTGCCAGATAGCTTCGGGCGCCAGTGCTTCTTCGTCACCTTCAATGGCATAGCCATGCTGGGTAAATGCTTCGCTTAGGCTATCGAGTAACGGAGCGACTTCCTGGGCGTAGCGTTGACCGGTATATGACGCGTAGTGGCCGCTTAGTTGTGCCAAACGGTTTAGGGCGTCGGCCGCCAAGGGCAGTGGCTTGGCGTCAAGCGGCGCTGGGGTAAGCTCGATATCCAGATAGCTAAACGATTGATGATGCGCGCGGTTCAAACGAATCGCCTTGAAGCGTGTTTGGCTTAGCACGGCCACGGCGTTTCCATTCGCATCGTACAGTTCAAAATCTGCGGTAAACGAGTGGGGCGCGCGTTTGCCCATCACGGCGCGAGCCAGTACCGGCACACCCGCTTCGAGGTTGACCTGTATACGACCAACCCGAACAGGCACAAACGCAAGCTGGGCGGCAAATTCACTGTGTTGCGCTAGCAAGGGGATAAACATCTGGAAGGCGCTATCCAGAATGCCGGGATGAAGGTGAAGCGTCGCTAGCTGTGCCTGCACGTTACTGGATAAATCGATGGCGCCGATGACGGCGTTATCTTCGATCCATCCGTGGCTAATTGCCTGGAAGGCAGGCCCATAGTGCAGGCCGATGCGCTCGGCCATTTGAAGGTGTTCCGTTAGCGTGTAGTCCGGTGCGCGCGAAGGCAGTTTAGGTGCCCGACGGTTGAGCAGAAAGCCACGGCTTTCGTGCATATTGCGCGCTACCGCGTTTAACTGCCATTCGTGACCATTGGCTGGTTCACGGGAGTGAATGGCGATGCGGCCGTCTTCCGAATTGAGCGCTAAGCGCAGAGCTCGACCATTAGGCCCATCCAGCAGGAGGGGGGCACGAATTTCCAGCTCTTCGATATCCAAAAGCGGGGTATCTTTTTGCTGTAACGCGGCGGCCAGGGTTAGCTCAACAAATCCGGCACCGGGGAACACCGCGCCTTCACCCACTACGTGATCGGCAAGCCAAGGCTGACGCTTAATGTCCAACTGGCTTTCCCAGGTGTGCTCTTGCTGCGCCAGCGGGTAGCCCAGTAGAGGATGCTGGTAATAGCGTGACAGTAGTCCTTGGCTGTCTTGTGTGCTGTTGACCCAGTGCCGCGTGCGTTGCCATGGGTAGCGGGGCAGTAAGGTACGTTGGCCTTCCACGGGGAAGGCATGACGCATATCAAATGAAAGCCCGCTCAACAGTAACTGGCCAACACTTTGCAGCAGTTGTTCAAGACCAGGTTTGTGCCGCTCAATAGTGCCAATTGCCAGCCCTTTACGCTCTTGCTGGCGCAGTGTTTCATTGAGGTAGCGGCGCAAAATGGGATGCGCGCCAACTTCTACAAATACGTTATAACCCTGTTGTATCAGCGCGGTGGCTGCGTTATCAAACAGGACCGGTTCGCGGATGTTTTTCCACCAATACGTGGCGTCAAGCTCAGTGCCCAGGCTAAGTTCACCGGTAACCGTTGAGTAGTAGGGCAGCTGTGTTTTACAAGGGGTAATGTCGGCCAGCGCATCAATAACCCCCTGCTGGATGCTATCCATGGCGGGGCTATGGAAGGCGTAGTCCAGCGGTAGGCGCTTAGCGAAAGAGCCTTGTTCACTTAACGCGGCTTCAAGCGCGGCCAGTTGATCACGGTTACCTGCCAGCGTGATGCCTTTAGGACTGTTAATACCCGCAAGGCAAACCTGGTCAAATTCTGGCTTGGCAAGCCATGGTGCTATGTCTTCGGCGCTCATGGCGACGGCGCTCATTGCACCCTTGCCACGGGTTTGGCCTTGATAAAAACTGCGGAAATAAATGACCTTGACGGCGTCTTCAAGACTGAGTGCACCTGCAGCCCAGGCGGCAGCGACTTCCCCGACACTATGCCCAAACACAGCAGTAGGCATGATGCCTTGCGCTTTTAGCCATTCTGTTAGCGCGACCTGTAGAGCAAACAGGGCTGGCTGAGCGATTTCGGTAAGCTCGAAGCGATTCTCTCCGTTCTGCCCCTCAAGCTCAGCACGTAGCGAGAAATCGCCGTGCTGCTGAAATAGGCTGTCCACGCGGTCAATAGCGTCGGCAAACACGGGGGCTGTATTGAGCAGTTCGCGGCCCATGGTTTCCCACTGGCAGCCATTGCCGTCATAAACAAATACCGGGCCACGCGCATTGGGCAGCCGTTCCAGCGTGATCACATGCGGGGTGTCTTCACCCTTGGCAAATTGGCTCAGCGCTGCTGCGGCTTCTTCTGGCGTTTGCGCAAAGCAAAGTGCGCCAAAGGTGTGCTGTTCACGGTGGTTAAACAGTGTATGGGCAACATTGTAGAAGGCGTCGCTGCCTTCTATGAGGTGTTCTGCTAATAAGTGAGCGCTATCCGTAAGTGCGTCCTGGCTTTTAGCACTTAGCCGGATGGGCAGTGCATGAGCGGATGTGTGGCCAGCTGCTGCCGGCTTTTCGGGTGCGCTTTCTAAAATAACGTGGGCATTGGCGCCGCCAAAGCCAAACGAGTTAATCCCGATGACCAAGCGGCCCTCTTTTTTAAGAGGCTGCGCTTTGGTAACGACATGCAGGTTCCATTCATCAAATTTGATGCGTGAATTAAGCTTGCGAATGCCGATGGTAGCAGGCACTTCACGGTGTTGCAGGCTATAAAGCGCTTTGGCAATCCCCGCGACCCCTGACGCCGTTTCCAAGTGGCCGACGTTACTTTTTATAGAGCCAATCGGCAGGGGGGCCTGGCGATACTTGCCCAGGGCTTCACCAATGGCGCGGGTTTCTATTGGGTCGCCAACGGCGGTGCCCGTGCCATGGGCTTCCAGGTAGTCGATCTCGTCGGGGCTGATGCCTGCCTGTTCGTAGGCGCGGCGCATTAGGTCAATCTGTGCGCTGGGATTAGGTACCGTAATGCCTGATTTATGGCCATCGGTATTCACCGCCGAGCCAGCGACCACCGCGAGAATATTGTCGCCGTCAGCGATCGCCTGGTCGTAATCCTTGAGCAGGAAAAGCCCCGCGCCTTCAGAGCGCACGTAGCCATCGCCTGAGTCATCAAACACCTGGCAGCGGCCCGTTGGCGAGAGCATGCTCGCCTTGGAGAATATAATGAACCCATAAGGGTGCAGATGAAGGCTGATCCCCCCCGTCAGCGCCATGGTCGTTTCACCGCTGCGAATGGATTGGCAGGCTTGATGAAACGCCACCATGGATGACGAACAGGCGGTATCCAGCGACATGCTTGGGCCATGTAGGTCAAACACGTAAGAGAGACGGTTGGAAGCAATGCTTGACGTGTTGCCTGTCGCGGTTGACGCATCAATGGCCGCCATGTCATCCGCCATGCGATATGAGTAGTCAAGACTGGCGACCCCCAGGAACACGCCGCACTGGCTGCCGCGTAAGCTGCTGGGGACGATGCCGGCGCTTTCGATGGTTTCCCAAGCGAGCTCTAGCAGCATGCGCTGCTGTGGGTCCATATTGGCCGCTTCGCGGGGCGAAATACCAAAAAATTCGGCATCAAACCCGCTGATGTCGCCAAGGCTTCCGGCCGCAAAGGTAACGCTGGTGCCAGGGTGGCGCTTGTCGGGGTGCAAAAAAGCCTCATGGCTCCAGCGGTCAGAGGCCACTTGGGTGACCAGATCTTTTTCGGCTTGCAGGTCCTGCCAGAACGTTTCAGGGGTGGTGCCGGGGAAACGATGGGCGGCGCCGATAATGGCAACGCGTCTAGTCATTCTTGCTCCTGAGGTTCTGGTTCTGCCTTGATCACATCGCTACTTATATCGTGTCCAAACGCTTGTTTAAATAGCTGGACGCCAAGTTCACTGGCGGTTAACGCGCGCGTGTCATGCTGTTCGGGCATAAAGTCGTTCGACCACTCTTTAGTCTGCGTCGACCATATCATGTACGGCGTCGTGCCAGCCGGTAACGAGAAGTGCTCATACGCTTCGGGCAATATAGGTACATGATCACCATACCAGCCCAGCAATCCTGGCCGTTTATGTTCATCCAGCGTGCTTTTAACGCTAGCCAACATTTTGTCGGCCTCGCCTAGATGGCGCAAGTACACGGCTAAATCGTGTAAATGTGCAGGTAGCGGCCAAGGCGCTGTGGGCAGTGCAGCCGCGAGGCTTTCCTGGTGAGGTGCTTCCAGGTGCAACGGCCCATGGTTTTCCATGGTAATCACAAATATAAAAAGAGGCCCATTATCGCTATCTTCAAGCAGGCGTCCAACCTTTCGTGCAACGGCCAGGTCACCGATGTACTGGCCTTGCTTGTCGCTACTCTCAAAACCGGTGAGATCGATAAACTGGTCGAACCCTAACGAGGGAATCACTTTATGGCGCATATAAAAGCTGGCGGGGTAGGGGTGAACGCATACCGTACGGTACCCCGCTGCCTTAAATGCACTGGCCAGGCTTGGCAGTGGGTGGCGCGACAGCGTGCGATAGGGGTTAAATTGGCGCGGGCCCCATGCGGCCGGTGAAAGTCCGGTAAGTACTGCACATTCGGTACGCACGGTATTAGCACCCCATGCGGGCACCTTCAGCTCGCCATGCAGCTGCGCTTGTAAGCGCGTAGCATCAAAATTCTTTAATAAGCTGTCACTAATGTCAGGGTGCCAGGGGCGTGGGTCGAAAAAGGATTCGCTTTGCACCAGTACGACATTAGGACGTACGTTCGATGTTGCAGTGAGGCGACTGGCTTCAATCTTTTGGGTTAACAGATAAAACGGGGATTGTTCAGGCGCGGGAGGAGATGAGCGCATAAGGGCGATGCCGTAGGCCCATAGGCTTGCAAATAATCCCAAACGATTTATGTCATCAACAGGGTTCAATGTGGTGGGAGCGAGCGCCCGCCAGCCCAAGGCGATAAGCGGCGCACCTATTGCGATGAGTAAGCCGCAGAGAGTGATAAAGCGTTGCCCGCCCCACTGAGATACGAGCGAAGGTTCCCAGTACAGAAACGCTCCGATGGCTGCGGCTCCCGCGCCAATGGCGGCTATGGCAAGGCCGGTCCCAAAAAAGGGCACATAAAGGCGGGGATGGAGAATGGCATCCCAAAAGTACTCAAAATCGTGGCAGATGAACGGTTCACAGAGTGTGCGAGATTTTGTATTACTGGATTGAACGACCACCAGCTGAAGCGCCAGAATAAACACCACCGTAAACCAGGGCCGCTGAAGCACCAGAATAAACGCGCCAAACAGCAATAGCCAGCTGCCTAAATGGACGCAGTTGGCCGCCAGACCACGCCGCCAAAGCGGCTGAGGGCGTGGGTTAAGGAGGGCTTCGAAGATGATCGTTCCCACCCCTCCAACCAACAATGGCCAAAACAGTGCAAAGGGCAGCGAGGTTGTCATATCAGTCGCTCCCCGAATGGTCTGTATGATTAAAGCCCAGGCGTTTGATTAGCCATTGTGAAATAGCGGCCGGAAGTACGGCCAGCCACCAGGTGCCAAAATTGAGTGGGAACGGAAAGCTGATACGAGCCCGGTTCGCATCAATGCCCTGCTTAATCACCTTGGCAGCCCGTTCTGGCGGCCATTCAAAAGGCTTGGGGCCTGGCATGGCATTGCACATGGGCGAGGTTACATAGCCCGGCATTACGACCGTTACCCCCACACCATAAGGGGCCAGCAGCCCGCGTAAGCCTTCCCCATAAGCCTTAATTCCTGCTTTGCTGGCGCTGTAAGTGGGCGTGGTAGGCAGGCCGTGCCAAGCGGCGAGCGAGCTAATCAAGACTAACTGCCCGCTGCCTCGTTTTTGCATGGCGGGCACCAAATGCTGGGCCATGGCAATGGGCGTTTTCAGATTGATATCCAGAAGCGCTTGAACATCCTCCCAGGGCTCTAATGCCCCGTTTGCTTGGGGATGGGCGTTCTTGCCAGCGGTGGCGATCACAATATCAGGCAGGTGTTCTTTACGCAGTGTATGAAGCCACTGCTTGAGTGTTTCTTCATCGACCAGGTTAACTGAGCTGGTTGTCACCTGAGCGCCCTGCGCTTGGCAAGCATCCGCCAGGCAGGATAGTGCGTCCTGTTGCCTGCCATGTAACACCAGATGAGTACGTGGAGCGGCATAGGCGCGTGCCAAGGCACCACCTATAGCACCGGTTGCTCCCGTAATCAGCACGCAGCGCTCAGGTGTGGTGAGGTTTGGAGCGGCACTCAAAGTAGTTTCTCCAACGGCGACGGGCAGGCTTCCAGTATGTGCGCTGCGTTGTTAACGGCCAGGTCAATGCTTGGCTGACAGTAAAAACCGCCGTTCACTTGAACGCTATGCATCACCGTATTACGAAAATAGGTGAAAAGCGCTTGGCTTGGCGGCGGCGGCCGATTCCAAAACTCGTCGAGGCTACCTTCATAGGTAAGCCCGGCAAGATTGTAAATGGGGTCGCTTAGCGCAAACGTAGGGCATTGCTTTTCCAAAGAAACAAAGCCGACAGTGCTGTTAACCGTCACGGTGCCTACTGCATGTTTAATCAGCAAGTCCAGGTTGCCGGACTCCAAATAGACGATACGACCTTGCAAGCCGTAAAACTGGGCAAGCTGTTCAATCACCCTGGCGTAATTGACCAGCCCCATATCCAGTGGGTGATTCTTGATGCAAAGCAGGGCATCGCTTGGTGCATGTTCGGCAAACGAGCCCATCACATGGTCCATCACTTCTTGCATATTGGCATAGGGTGAGTGATCACGAATTTGGGCATCGGTATTGAGCTGAAGCGGTAACATAAAGTAGGGCTTGGCGCTTTCAATCAAGGTTTTTATGCGTTGGGCATCCTGCTTTTTCCACTTCCTTAGTAGCGTAAAGCGTTTGATATAGCCTGCATATTCAACCGGCGCAGTAATCGGTGCATGGTTTCGGTAGTGTGGTGCCACCAAGGGGTTGGCTAACCCCGCCAAGTGATAACTGACATCGTGCATGGCGCGGATCTTGAAGGATGATCTAAAACGCACCGGTGGGGGTAGTTGGGGTAGCGCCTTACCCGTTTCATAAAACCAGCTGGGGTCGCGGGGTAAGAGCGAATGACCATTTACGCCGTCGCGCTCAAGCGTTACCCAAAATGGGCGAAAGTAGCCCTCTTCAAACACGTGGGTGCGTACCCCTGCCGCAGGGGCATTCTCTATCGCGGGCCGATGGATAGGGCGGCGGTCACCGAACATGACCTGGTCGGTAATCGCATGGCGCTGCCAGAGCGATGCTATGTAGTCAGGCAGCTCACTTAATGATTCACGAAACAGGTAGCTTTCACTGTGGGTACGTTGCCAGTAAGCAATATCGCCAGCGTTGAAGTTAACTTTTACGACGCGATGCCCGTCCTCTGTCAAACGACGTGCTAAACGTTGATAGAAGGGCGAGCAGACCCCTTGTAAGAATAAGAATGCGCGCTTTGACTTCAACTCAGTGTCTTCCAATCAATAAATTACGGTAAAGCCGGTAGAGGCGCTGCTTCCATGTCAGCGTCGGTTGCTGTGTGCGTGCCTGCTCTAAAAGGCTAACGGCGGTTTCCGCATTACAGAGCTGACGGCTCGAGGGAGCGACGTAGCATGGATACAGAATTAGCGTGCCCGCCACCAATGCTTCCAGCGTTAAGGCGCGAGAGCGGCGCGGGCAGTGCATAGCATCCTGTGTTAACCCCCAGCCTGCGTAAAACGGCATACCATACGTATGTACTTTGCGGTGACGTAATAGCGCCTCGAAGCCTGTCAGCGAACTCATGGTATGAACCGCATCGACGCGCTCAAGTAGCGTGGTGATTTCCACATGGCTGGCATCCAGATCATACAGGTGTTTAGTATCGGGTTCGAGTGCTCCGATGCGAGCACCGCTGACCACGTCGGGATGTGCCTTATAAATAATAAATGCATGGGGGTGAGTACGGCGCACCTCACGTAAAAGCGCGCTGTTGGTACGAATATGCGGCGATCCAGTGGCAATGGACGCATCACTCTCAACTTGGCCGGGTACGAGTATTATCAGCCGGTTATTGGGCAGCTCGAGAGTGTCGTGTCCGCGCACGTTATATTTGGAGAGCTTTAATGCCACTAAACGCTCTCGTAGTTGGCCGGCACGCTCTAGTAGGTCGTCACTAAAATCGGAATATTCAAGCAGCGACTCCAGGTCACTGGGTTGGCTTGGGTCGTAATAGATCCCTTGAGCATCAATGACCAGTGAAAGCGGTTGAGTAAGATCAACCCCCAAGCCGACAGAACGGATAAAGCCATCTTCAATCCGCCATAAATGGGGCATCAGTACGGCGTGCTGCTGCTCGAAGGTGTGATCAATACGGCTAGACCACACTAAAAGCTTTTGTGAAGGTGGCGTCTCAGGTAGCGCTTTCTGGTACGTAAGCTGTGCGGCACCGCCTAAAAAGTCATGAATAAAGCGTCGCTTCCACGAGGAGAAGCCACAGCCTATCCACTTGCCGCGTAGCCGTTCCTGCTGGCGCTTTTGGTCGGCAATCAGCGCAATGGTCTCCTCTAGCGTGGCAGGTTTTAGTGTATACGGATTGGCATAGCGCGTATAACGCAGATAAGCCGCCGCGAATACTTCATGGAGCGTGCGCTTTGTATGTCGTCGCGAGCAGGCTAGCCGGTCTTCGGTGAGCCCCCAGCCTGCATAAAAGGGCAGGCCAAAGCAGTGAACGCGCTTGCCCGCCAGCAACGCTTCAAAACCGAGCTGGCTGGTCACGACATACACGGTTTCAACCTGATCAAATAATGCCCAAGGGTTAATGTCTTTACTGATCACGCGGCAGCGGGGGTGGTTTTGCGCGCTGAGCAGGTGGCCCTGTTTTTTGCCTGCGATAACATCCGGGTGAATCTTGACCAGAATCTCAGCCGTAGGGTGGTCGGTAAGCGCTGCGGCCAGCATCTGCTCGAAACTATCCGCATTCGCTCCCCCAAACTCAATAGAGGCATCGCCTGCGGTTTGATCAACAACCAGCACTCTCTCTTGGGGCGAATTGCTTGAAGCAGGATCTGGCGCGTGGTTGTACTTGGATAGACGATAGCGCGCAAGCTGCTTAATGCACCGCTCGGCCTGGTTGATTTCGTCGGTAGTAAAAGTGGCGTTGTTAAGCCAGTTTTCTAAATCGGAAGGTTTTGAGGCATCGTAATAAATACCGGTGTGATCAACGACCAGGCTATGCCCTTGATAGCCCGCTACTCCCAGCCCAAGCGAGCGCAAAAAGCCGTCTTCCAAAGCAATATAGGGTAGCTGGCGGCGCTTGGCATACCGCCTTGCCTGAAGGCTTGATGGCTTTAGTCCCCAACCAATCACGACGTCAGGTTTGTTTTGCAGTGGTCGTAAGTAAGAAAAGTGGCTAAATTCAGGCAGCAAGGCAGGCAGTGCGCTAATTTTTCCGATACCTGATGAGGTAAAGCCTGCCGTTTTATTTGCCATAGGTATTGTCATTCGTAACGGAACAAAAAGTTAGGCGAGCGAACATACGTGAAACAGGCCCGCTTATCAATTAGTCACAGTAAGTGCTTACGGGATTACAGAAATTTGTGTTTATAGTCACGAAGCTGAATGATCGTTTAAATTTAATTTAATGCGGCGCGAGAAAATCTGCTGTTTTGATAGGGTGGTGTAATAGAAACAAGGTGTTAGGGCCGTGCAGTATACTCCAGACGTATGCTCAAGTTTGGCTTGCCAATTGGGTAATTGGACGTTATTTACCTTATAGTGGCGTGGGAAGTACGGTGTAGCGACCACGTTGCCCGCCAAGGGGGCGATGAATTTGGCGTGTACACTGGGGCAAGCGCAAACCCATTGCGGAGGCACTGTGCCAGGCAGTCAGTCAGGTGTCGGTTATCCACTCAGGCAAAGGGCGCAACAGCGTGGTGGTTAACGCAGCGACCGACCAGACCCTTCAGGAACTCTTTGATTACGTTATTAGGTCACGACGCTACGCTGTCCGGCGTCTGCCTTTCTTGATATGCATTCGATAAACTACCCGCCACCGCAAACTGAAAGGGCACGCTGAATTGGCTGAGGCAACACTGTGAACCTACTTGAATTGTTTACTCAAACACTTGATATCACCTTACCCGTGTTTGCCATGGTTTTTCTGGGGATTGGCCTAAAGCGCCTGGGGTGGATTGATCGCACCTTTGTCACCACCGCGTCTGCGCTGGTATTTAAAGCCACGCTGCCCACCTTGATCTTTTTAAGTTTGATTAAAGCCGATATTAGCGTTGCGCTGGATATCTCGTTAATGGTGTTTTTTGCCATCGCCACACTGGGGCAGTTTATGTTGAGTTGGCTATGGGCACACTTTCGCGTTCCTTATGCCGAGCGCGGGATTTATGTTCAAGGAGCCTTTCGCGGTAATTGCGGCGTCGTCGGGCTGGCGCTGGCAGCGGGCATGTACGGCAACTATGGGCTGTCAACGGGCAGCCTGTTGGTTGGTGTGGTCATTATTATGTACAACGCGCTATCAGTGGTGGTTCTGGCCGCTTATCAAGCGGAAAAAGCCGCTAATTGGCGCAGCATTCTCAAGCATATTGCGACGAATCCGCTGATTATTTCAGTGATCGTGGCCTTGCCGTTTACTGCTTTTTCCATTTCGCTCCCCAGTTGGGTGATGACCTCTGGGGATTATTTTGCGTCGCTCACGCTACCGTTGGCGTTGATCTGTATTGGCGCAACGCTCTCGATGTCTAGCATTCGAGATAAAGGCGACATTGCGGTGAGCTCCAGCATTATGAAGATGGCCATCTTGCCTGTGCTCTCTACCGTAGCTGCCTGGCTGTTAGGCTTTGAAGGTGAGCAGTTGGGTTTGTTGTTCCTCTTTTTTGCCAGCCCCACCGCCGCCGCCAGCTTTGTCATGGTAAAAGCCATGGGCGGCAACGCAGGCCTGGCCGCCAACATCATTGCGATCACCACCTTAATGGCCAGTATTTCGGTAACACTGGGCATTTTTGCGCTGCGTTTGTTGGGATGGGTGTAAGAAGGGCAGAGGCGGGTTGGAGTGTTATCTGTAACACGTTATACTGTGCGCCCCTTCTGCAAGCAAAGTCTCTGTAGCTCAGTAGGATAGAGCAGCCGCCTCCTAAGCGGCAGGTCGCAGGTTCGACTCCTGCCAGGGACGCCAAATCCTACCCCAAACAACGCTCAAGAAACCCCAAAAACCGATGATCATTAGCGTAGGCAATATGCATACGCATGGACGATGCATCCGGCCCATTGGGGCGTAGTGAAAAGATGCTGCCAGGGGCGATGAAAATACCTTCATCCGAGGCTTTTTTGGCTAGCTGCATTGCGTCAATGTTGTTCGGCAGGCGCGCCCATAAGTAATAACCTTCCCCTGGCCCTTCTATATTCCCAAGCCCCACCTCTTTCAACGCGGTAATGGTACTGGCGCTGGCCTTGGTAATGCGTTCGCGAAGCTGTACCAGGTGGCGACGGTAACGCCCGTGGGTAATCATGTCGTGAATTAGGCGCTCGCTGAAGGTGGAACTGTTAACGACGGTGACCATTTTGATATCGGTAAGCGCATTAACCAGCGCAGGGTTTGCCGCTAAATAGCCCGAGCGAATGCCGGTGGAAAGCGTCTTGGAAAACGTGCCTACGTAAATCACGCGACTCAGGTCATCCAGGGCTGCCAGGTGGGCGCTTCCTCGGTGGAGCAGGTCGGCAAAGGCGTCGTCTTCTACCAGTATCAGGTTGTAGCGCTCTGCGAGTGTCAGTAGCCGGTACAGCTGGTTAAGTGAAAGGGTAGAGCCTGTCGGGTTGTGAGCATTGGGCTGTAGAAAGAAAACATTGGGGCGGTATTGAATAATTTTGCGCTCAAGGTCATCCAGGTCCAACCCTTCGTGGCTGCGCGAAACGCCAATCAGCTTCGCCTTGGCTAGGCGCAGCTTGCCAAATAACGGGTAATAGCCGGGCGTTTCCACCAGAACTCGGTCGCCGGGGGCGATCAGGTGGCGAATAATAAGATCGAAAGCGTGATTGGCGCCGAAGGTCAGCAGTACCTGTTCATGGGAAGCATGAATAGAGCGTCCGGCCAATACCCTGGCAATCGTTTCACGCAGTGGGAGATACCCTTGTGGGGCACCGTACTCGATATCATCATTGCCGATGGATGTTAATCGCTTGGCCTGACGTGCAAGCGCCGCGCCGCCCATCCAGCTAGCGGGTGCTCGGCCGTCGCCTACCCGCACCTGAAAATTACCTACCAATTGCTCTCTCAAAAGCGAGACGCTATCAACAGCTTCATTTAGCTCGTGGGTCTTTTCCAGCGCTTCAAGCGCGGGTGGTTGCGTAACAAAAAAGCCGGCTCCTTGCCGGGCGCGCAATCTGCCCAGTGCAATCAGTTGATCATAGGCATCAACAATCGTGTTTTTCGAAACCCCATGCTGGCGGGCGGCTTCGCGTATAGAGGCGAGCCTGGCACCCGGTGCCAAGCGGCCTTCTTCGATAGCCTTGAGGATGGTGTCAGCCACGCGTCTGGATTTCGACATGGTAGGTGCCTCCCGAAAGCGGGCTAAACCCAACCCGGTGAAATCAGTGTACCTCTCTTTTGATAGGTACAGTACCTCGTACAATCTCGCTAACTGTACCTGTCAGTAATCCGCAAGTTTACCCATCATGAGCGGCATTAAAAAAGAAACATCCATAATAAATTCAAGGAGACACGCTATGGCTGAGCAAAAGAACCGGTTTCTCAATGTGTGGGATGACACGGTGAGTGGGAGAGACCTCCTGCTGTCACTGTGTATTTCCACGCCGTTAACACTAGGCGGCTATCTGCTTGCCCCGGCGCAGCCTCCGCTGCCGCTTATTCTGGGGCTAAGCGGCGCTATTCTGGGGTTCTTCATCAATGCGCTGCTGTTTCGCCCTAAGCGGCAGCTGCAAACCGGTGAGGAGACGTAGTAATGGATCCCGTCTTATTACTTCAAATGCTGGCGGCCGCTATTATTGCTGTCGTCGTTTATACCGCCATTGGCGTTGCGCCGGGTACTGATGAAACCGCCGTACTGGCCCCCGTAATCTTGGCCCTGGTGGTCGCAGGTATACCGCTTCCCGTGGTGCTGGCTTTCTTTATGGCGGCAATCGTTGCCAAGAAGCTGACCGACTCCATCCCCGTTTCGGTAGCCGGTATACCGGGCGGGGTGATGTCGGCCCCTATGGTCGAGCACGCGCTGATTCTAAAGCGGGAAGGGCACGCCACCCTGGCGATTCGTAAAATGGCATCCGGTTCGGTCATCGGTACGCTCGTCGCGATACCCATCAGCCTGTTCCTCGCCTTTCTGTTAACGCCGCTAGCCGATGTGCTTGGCCAGTACGCCAGCCAGATTTTCTTTGGCGGCGCCGTATTTCTGGCGCTGATGAGCAAGGAGAAAGTCATCAGTCTGATCAGTATTGTGCTGTTGGCGGCTCTGATTCAGGGGTTACGGCACCTGTATTGGGGGATGGGCGTCATTCCAGAAGGGCAGACGGTCTTCATTTCGTTCTTTTTGGGCATCACCATTGGCCCGATGATGTTTAATCTGGCGCAGCTTACGGTCAACAGTGAGCGCCATAAAATGGCGGAGTCTGAGCCCAAGCAGATCCAGATCTACGGTGACGATGACAAAGGGCAGCTACCCAATCCGTTCCGTATCCTGACGCGCCAGGAAACCGCCTCGGCCGCGGCAAGCTCCGTACTGGGCTCGGTTACGTTCTTCATGAGCCCAGTGGGCATCACGATCTTTCTGGGCGAAGTAATGTCGAGTTGGGTGAAGGGCACGGTCAATAAGGCTAGCCGAGCGCTCTCTTCAATGGATGCGGTCACCAATGCTTCTTACATCGCGGGCATCTTGATTCCCCTGGCGGCGCTGGGCATTCCGATGAGCCCCATGGCGATTGGTCCGGGCAATGCCTTCTTCAACGCACCGCCGGTGCTGACGCTCGAGCAGAACGCTCACCACTTGATGAGTTTTTCTGAAATTACCATCGCCAGCATCTTGGGCGCCGGTGTCGCTTTGCTGATTACTTACCCGATTGCGGTTCGGTACGCGCGGCGTATCTGCATCTTTGTCTTCAAGCACATCCCCCACGAAGCGTTTCTGGCGATGTTCTTCTCGCTGGTCATGCTGCTCGCCTATATGGATGCTGGCGTAATGGGCATTTTGGGCGTGATGGTGCTGGCACTGATGGCGGGCCTGCTCAACCGGTGGGGCGTCAACTACGGTGTGCAGTTCATGACGCTATATGCCGCGCCGTGGATTTTAGGGCTGCTTGCTTAATACGCTTGGTTCATGCCTGAAGCATATGCAGCGTCCTGGTAAACCGCCTGCTTCAGGCACATTTACTTATTCAACCTCAATTGATCAGAGGCATTATCAATGGCACACAGCACATCACGCATTCCCGGTTTTTATCAGCTTCCCCCCAGCGAGCGGCTTGACAAGGTCATTGAAATAGCCGGGCTTGGCAGCGAGGTTCGCGCGCACTTTTCCGATACGGGCAATATTTCGTCAGCCACTGCCGATGCCATGATCGAGAACGTCATCGGTACGCTGAACCTGCCCATCGGGGTTGCTACCAATCTGGTCATTGATGGCGAGGAACAGCTGGTGCCCATGGCGACCGAGGAGTCCTCCGTGGTCGCTGCTGTCTGTAATGCGGCCAGGCAGTGTCGCGCCTCGGGTGGGTTTTATACCGATACGTCAGAGCCCATCATGATTGCACAGGTGCAACTGCTGGATGTGCCCAATCCTGAGTTTGCCCGGCTTCGTCTGCTTTCCGAGTTTGAGCAGGTAAAAAGCATTTGCGATGCAACCGACCCGGTGTTGCTGCAGCACGGGGGCGGTTTTCGCGAGCTGGAAGTGCGCGTGCTCGACAACATGCTGATCGTGCATCTGCTGGTGGATGTGCGTGACGCCATGGGCGCTAATGCCGTCAACTCGATGGCGGAAGCCGTCGCACCTTCTCTGGCAGAGTGGAGCGGTGGCCGCAGCTGCCTGCGTATTCTTTCCAACCTTGCAGATCGGCGCATTGCGCGTGCGCGTGCTACCTGGAAACTCGAAGACCTTGGCGGCGAGTCGGTACGTGACAGCATGCTTAATGCGTATCGCTTTGCTGATCAGGACCCTTATCGGGCAGCCACCCACAACAAAGGCATCATGAACGGGGTGAGTGCGGTCGTACTGGCAACCGGTAACGATACCCGTGCGGTGGAAGCGGGCGCGCATGCCTACGCCGCGCGTACCGGGCGCTACCGTTCCTTGACACATTGGGAGGCTGATAGCGAAGGGAACCTGACCGGTACCCTGGAAATGCCCATGCCGGTAGGCCTGGTGGGCGGCGCTACTCGCTCGCATCCCAGTGCTCGGCATTGCCTGGATATTCTGGGTGTAAAAACAGCGGATCGCTTGGCGCGTATTATCGTCGCAGTAGGGTTGGCGCAAAATTTTGCTGCCATGAAGGCGCTGGCAACCACAGGTATTCAGAAAGGCCATATGGCACTGCACGCCAAGAATATCGCAGTGATGGCCGGGGCCGAAAATGAGGAAGTTGACCGGATCGCGGCGCTGCTTGTGGATGGCGGTAAGGTGCGTGTGGATATCGCCCAACAGCTTCTTGAACAGTTGCGTCACGGATAAGGAGAAGACATGACCCTGCCATCCTCTGTGCGTCTGGTCGAGGTCGGCCCGCGCGACGGTTTGCAAAATGAACAGGCGCGCGTGCCGACCCATCTGAAACTTGCGTTCATCCAGCGCTTGGTGGAGGCGGGCTGTGCCAGTATCGAAGCGACGAGCTTTGTGTCGCCCCGCTGGGTGCCGCAAATGGCCGACCACCGGGAAATAATGCAGGGCGTTGAGCCGCGCCCCGGCGTGGTCTATTCAGCCTTGACGCCTAACCTGAAAGGCTTGGAAGCGGCGATTAAGTGTGGTGTTGAAGAGGTCGCTGTATTTGGTGCAGCGAGCGAAGCCTTCTCGCAAAAGAACATAAACTGCTCTATCGCCGAGTCGCTCGAGCGCTTTGAACAGGTGGTCGACCGTGCGCGCCAGGCCGGGCTGCGCGTGCGGGGGTATGTTTCCTGCGTGCTTGGCTGCCCTTATGAGGGAAAGATCGAGCCTTTACAGGTGGCGCGGGTGGCCAAGGCGCTATACCAGATGGGTTGTTATGAGGTATCGCTGGGCGACACGATTGGCACCGGCACGCCATCCAAAGCCAAGCGTATGCTGGCGGCTGTTGCCGCCCAAGTACCGGTGAATAATCTGGCCGCCCACTTTCATGATACCTACGGCCAAGCGCTTGCTAATCTCTATGCGGTGCTGGAAGAGGGCGTAAGCGTTATTGATAGCTCCGTCGCCGGTTTGGGTGGCTGCCCCTATGCCAAAGGGGCTTCTGGCAATGTGGCCAGCGAAGATGTGGTGTATATGCTTGAAGGTTTGGGTATTGCGTCAGGCATCAATTTAAACGCGCTAGCAAGAACGGGGGATTGGATCACGCAAGCAATCAACGCCCCAAACCGATCACGCGCGGGCAGCGCCTTGATGGCCGCGGGGGTGTAACGGCTTGGCTGTTCTCCCTTGGCCCAGGAAAGCCAGAATATTGACTATAGTGAACCAGGCGCAGGCTTTCTTGGACGCCGACGCCAATGAACGCTGTTCAACACATTGACGCAAAGGGAGGCGCGAATGGCTCGTTATGGCCTGTTGGCTTTGATAGCAATTGCACTGGCTGGGTGTTCAACGCAAGGTACGGCGAATGGTGCACAAGAAGCACACCGCTATGCCGTTGAATACTGCGAACGTGAGGGTGGGGAAGTGCGCAGTCGTGAATCTGGCGGTACTCAACGTGACTACTGCCATTTAGTTGAAGGCCGTGTCGTTGAAGTGAATATGCTGTATCGAACCGAAGGGTTGAGAAACGACTGATACACAAGGCGGACGTTCCCTGTGCTGGCCCATTTCGCCATTAGGGTTAATGCGGCTCCCCTGAATAGGCGCACTCAGGTATGCTCGTCGCCTACTTATTACCTCGTCGCTTTTTCAAGGACACTGCCCATGTTGTCGCCTAACCGTATCGCCAGTGCATCGTTGGCGGGTTTACTTGCTCTACTTCCTGCCACGTTATTAGCTCAGGAGGCGCATATTGGTAGTGTGCGCACCGAGTTTAGAATGCTGGGGCCAAACAATACCATTGAAGTCGAGCGGTTCGATGACCCGAAAGTGCAGGGTATCTCCTGTTATATTTCCTACTCCCAAATTGGTGGAATTTCAGGCGCGATTGGGCTTGCTGAAGAAGCCAGCGAAGCAAGCGTGGCCTGTCGGCAAACGGGCGAGATTGTCTTTAACCCCGATGAGATAGCTCCGCAAGAGGTGGTGTTCACCCAGCGCCGCTCGGTGCTCTTTAAGAATATGCGCGTAGTGCGCATGCATGATACTGAAACACAAACCTTTGTGTATCTGACCTATAGCACCAAGCTGGTGGATGGCTCGCCAAAAAATGCGGTTACCGCTGTGCATTACGGCGATCTAACGCCGGGCACACGCTGATAAAAAGTAGCCCTGTTAATAGCCATGAAGATCGCACTTTTATAAACCGCTATCCTGTTTGGAACGGGGAAGGCGCTGGGCATTGCCTAATCCTGTGCCCAATATGTGGCGTAAAAGGCTTATGTTAGCCTGGTTACCCTATACCGATATCGACAAACAGATGCTTTACTCTTCCCCGTGAGAAGCGATTTATTGACGCAGCTCATGCCATGGCTTGCTGAAATCTGATATTTTAAAGGTGCATTTAAAATGAATCTTTAAGCTATAGGGAAGAGGCCGCCATGCTCACACCGGCACAAGAACAGATCATTGCTGCTACAGCCCCCGTTGTGGCTGAGCATCTCGATACGATTACCCAGCGCTTTTATCCGTTAATGTTTGAGCGCTACCCTGAGGTGAAGTCACTTTTCAACCAAACGCATCAGCAAAATGGCGGGCAGCCACGAGCGCTGGCAGGTTCCATTCTGGCGTATGTGCAGGTTCGTCAGAATCCTGAAACGGCGCGCCGCATTATGGAAACCGTGGTTAATAAGCATATCTCGTTGGATATTCAGCCGCACCAGTACCCGATTGTTGGGGAGTGCCTGATGGAGGCTATCGGTGAGGTGCTGGGCGATGCGGTGACGCCTGAAGTTGCGGATGCCTGGGGGGCGTTGTACCAAGAGCTTGCCGAATTGTTGATCGAGCTTGAAGAGCAGCGTTACCAGGAGTTCGAGCAGCGCCTTGGCGGCTGGCGCAGCACACGGCGTTTTCGTATTGAAAAAATACAGCAGGAGAGTAGCGTTATTCGCTCGTTCATCCTGGTGCCTGAAGATGGCGGCCCAGTCGCAAACTATACGCCCGGCCAGTATATCGGTGTGAAGCTTATGATTGATGGCGAGCCGGTACACCGCCATTACAGCTTGTCAGGTATGCCGGATGGGCGTTCTTATCGCTTGTCTATCAAGCGTGAACCTCACGGGCTTGCCAGCCGCTATTTTCATGACCAACTTAACGTAGGCGATACGATTGAGCTGCTGCCGCCAGCGGGTGAAATGACACTGGTGCCGGGCGATGAACCCCTGTTGTTGGTGAGTGGCGGTATCGGTCAAACGCCCTTACTGCCGATTGCTCAAGAGGCGCTGCAACAAGGTCGTAAGGTTGCTTATCTGCATGCCGCGATAGACGCTGAGCACCGTGCCTTTGCGACCACGCTACAGGAGTTGGCACATGCGTATCCTGAGCAGTTAAGCGTCGTCACCGTGTTTGAGCAGGATGACAGCGGTGACTACCAGGGGCGTATCAGTGATGAGCTTTTAGCGAAACATATCGTGTCCGGCGAGCGCTGTTACTTTGTCGGGCCTCATGGCTTTATGAGTGCGGTGGATGACAGCCTGACTCGCTTGGGTGTGCCCGAGTCACACCGCCACTTCGAACACTTCGGCCCGGCGAAGGCGTTAGACATCGCTTAGTCGAATAGTACCGAACCGCCTCCTTCGCACGTGGGTGAATGCGAAAGAGGCGGCCTTGGGTTTAGAACATCGTTAATCCGCTGGGCCAAAGCGGTTCTGAAACAGGGGTTATGAAAAAAGGATTATGAAAAAAGGGTCATGAAAAAGCAGTTATGAAGGAGTGGCATTGGCGGGGGAAGGTGTGTGCTCTTCATTAGGCCATGCGGTAACGACAACTTCATAAATGCGCCAGTCGTAATTATTAAGGTGCTGAGAGGCTTCTTTCAGATGTTGTGCCAATTCATCATTACTATGCGGGGTGACAAAGGCCTCGCCGCTGAAGATTGGGCCTTCTTCACGTAAGCGTACTGAGGCGGCGGCTACCCAAGGCATGGCGCAAAGCTCGGCCTCAAGTGCTTCTTCCATGTGCTCCGGCTTTTCGCGAGACGTAAAGTGAGGGCGGCGATCAAGCAGGTCGCCTACGGCCTCCTTTAAATTGGTAATGCCATCCTTGGTAACGTCCAGGGCAATAATGGCCGCAGCAACTGCGTCTGCCCACCAAAAACCGGCCCCTACGCCCAGCACGCCTACAATGGCAGCCATCCCGGTCATCCAGTCAGCTTTACTCATTTTGCCATCCGCAAAGACGGTTTTCTCATGCACTTTGGCGGCGGCTTTGGTCTGTAAGCGCCCGATAATAACCGGTGGAATGACACTGTAGATAAGCACGCCAACCATCACCCAGCCCATCCATATCGTCTCACCAAACAGCGTGATGGCGCCGATACTGGGGTGCTCCTGGTGGGCAAGCTTTAGCAACGAGTCTCCTAGTAAAAACAGGCCCATCGCGCTTAGTGCAGTGGCGGTGCATAAAAAGGCAATGATCGTGGCGCGTTGATACCCATAAGGGTAGGTCTTATTAGGCGGGCGATTGCGAAACCGGACGGCCAGCAAGAAAGCGATAGGCGGAATGAGCGAAAGCATGTCTTCCAGCCATGCGACTTTCATTGCCTGGCTGTTGCCCAGTACCGAACCCAGTACCGCTACAATGGAAAGACGAAACGCTAAATTCCACCATTCAAGGCGGATCAGATAGTCGAGATCCTGCTGTTTCTCTGGAGGCAGGTGATAAAGCTTGCGTATTTTCATTGTTCAGCCTCCAGCTGTTGAAGGCGTTGTTCAATACCGGGGTAGCTATTTAAATGGCGCTGTACGACCAGCATCCAGGCATTTTCTCCTTTGGGTAGCGCCATAACATGCTGGTCGGTGGCGATTTCCCACTCTCCAACCTGATAGTTATGCGCATGCAGCCACCAGGAGGGGTTGGCAACTGCTTGGTTTAGTGCATCAGGATCGGAAGTGGGGCGGGGAATCGCGCCCTCTTTTTTAAGCGCATGGGCGATATGATTAACGGCAGGAAGGGCGACCTCAACACCTTCAAGATGGCTGGGTAAGGAAGTGCTTCTGGGTACCCCGACTGAATAGTGGCTCTCATAGTAGGCCTTGGTAGGGGTGGCGAGGGCGCTCACATTTGAATCCTGAGTAAGCCCACCGGCCACCAGGTCAAGCTGGTATTGGGAGAGCGCCGCTAACAGGTTTCCTTCGCTATCCCAGTGCCAGTTAACGGTGGCATCCATATCTTCTGCAAGCGCACGAATGATGTCGACTTCCAGCCCTGCCGGGCCTTGGTCAGTATGTATGACCCAAGGCGGGTTCTCGGACAGGCCAACGTTCAGCTCCCCGCCCTGCATCTCTGTCATGGGGCGTTCAATATTGGCTGGATAACGGCAACCTGCCAAAGCGAAAACTGCACAAATGAGCAGCATGTGGGTCCGAAAAACGCATGATATAAAGCTATCCTTGCTTTGCATCGTATAGCCGCTCCCGTTAAGGGGATGTAGATAACCGCTCATTAATAAGGCTTACAAAAAAGTGAGCATAGGGTCGCTCAAGCCTTGCTCACTTTATACATTAGGCGTAATCAGCTATTTTCCAAATGAATGGCTGGGTTTAGCAGCGCTGCCTTTTTATGCCACCATTGATGCACATAGGCTGGCGCACAGATGACATGCCTGGGCGCACTCTTGGCAATGCTCTGCGTCATGTTGGTCGCACTCATCACCGCACTTTTGACAGATATCCGCGCACAGCTGGCAGACATCCTGAGCATATTCGCTATTCTGGGCCATAAAGGAGACGGCCAACCGGCAAATTTGTGCACACTGAATATCTAACCGAATACATTCAGCCATGTGTTCAATGTTGGGTTCTTGAAGGCAGGAGGCCGCGCAGTTATCGCAATAGACCGCACATATATTACAGGCTTCGATGCACTCTTTAAACTTCGGTATACTCACGTTAGTACCTCCTTTATGAAGATGCGCCTTTACACTGATTTAGTTTGAAGAATAGCCGGAAAAGGCGTTTACGCTTAATAAGTAGTTGATGATGCTAGCCATTGTTTGATAATAGGATCTAAGTGGGTGTTTTGCGTAGGAGAAGAGGATCTTTAATATTTTTTAAACCCTGTGGCACAGGTTGCTCTTTTTCTTTTAACGTTTCTGGCTTGGTTTATGCAGCATGAAAGAAGATAAGCAATAGCGTAATAGAGAGGGTTTTTATGTATGGATCGTTAACGTTGTTGTGTCAGTAACCTGGTTTTTTAAACGCAATTGCAAGCGCTGAGCATACGCAATTGCGTTATAGGTAATCAGAGGTTTCATAAGTAATTCAACGTGGTCGCTTGACCAGGCACGCTGAGGTTAAATCCTTAATATTGGTGTGACCCAATAGGCCTAATGTTCTGTCTACTTCTCCTCTCAGCAGGTTCAGTGCATGCTCCGCACCCGCTTGGCCACCCGCCGCAAGCCCGTAAAGCGTCGCTCTTCCAAGCCAAACGGCGTCTGCGCCTAATGCCAGTGCTTTTATAATATCGGTGCCGCGCCGAAACCCGCTATCCACAAACACATGGCAGCGTTCCCCTACGCAGGCTTTTACGTCGGCCAGGGTATCCATGGGCGAGAGCGAGTGATTGAGCTGCCTTCCACCGTGGTTGGAAAGTACGATACCGTCAACGCCAAGTTTTACGGCCTGCTCGGCTTCTTCCGGCGCCAGAATCCCTTTGAGAATTATCTTGCCTGGCCACGTCTCACGTAACCAGGCAATGTCTTCCCAGTTAAGCGACGGGTCCAACTGCGAGCCGATAATTTGCGATGCGCCTTGGGCGCCACGCTTTTCCGGTGGCAGAAGCTCATCCAGGTTTTTAAAGGTGGGTAGGCCGGGCAGCAACACATCCAACATCCAGCGAGGCTTGGTCATCATGTGTGCCAGGTTGGCGAAGGTGGGTTTCATGGGGCGCCGGAAATTGCGCACGTCCCACTCACGGTTGCCGTAAATGGCGCTATCCGTAGTGATCACAATGGCTTCAAAACGGGCATCTTGGCAGCGCTTGATAAGCGATTTTACGAAGGCTCGGTCACGATAGAAGTAAAGCTGCATCCACGCCGTCAAGCCTTCAATGGCCTGGATATCTTCCATGGCGGTGGTAGAGACATTGCTCAGCACAAACGGGATATTCGCATCGCGGGCGGCACAGGCAAGTTTTCGGTCGCCATCACGCGTTAGCATGCCGTTAAAGCCTGTTGGGCCAATGGCTACTGGCATTTGGTAAGAGCGGCCAAACAGTGTCGTGCTTAAATCCCGCGTACCCACCTTTGTCATTGTTCTGGGTTCAAACAGGTATTGATCAAACACAGTGCGATTATGATGCAGCGTATGTTCGTCATCGCTTCCGCCATACACATATTCAAACACGAAGTTCGGCAGTCTTTTTTTGGCGATGCGTTCAAGATCGTTGATATTTATTGATTTCTTATAGTTTGAACCCGTGTAAAGCTGGCGTTTCATGTGCGTTACCTTCAACCAAAGTATAGGGCGTTTAGGCTTTTGTTTGTCTCGCCATACTACCATACTAGTTGTATCAGATAAGGGCGTCATGCCCCTTTACCCAGGCGGCGGCAGATGAGTGATACAAACACTACGCTACAAGCGCTATGGCAGGAGACGTCGGAGACCGAATCGGTGCGTCAGCGTCTTTACCAGGTACTGCGCCAGTCGATTATTCAGATGGTGTTGGAACCTGGCCGAGCGCTGTCTGAAAAAGAGGTGGCGGACGCTTTTTCGGTCAGCCGTCAGCCGGTGCGCGAGGCCTTTATCCGTCTTTCTGAAACAGGACTCGTCGAAGTCCGGCCACAGCGTGGTACTTATGTGGTCAGAATATCTCAGCGAGCAGTGCTTGAAGCGCGCTTTGTACGTGAGGCGGTTGAGGTAGCCGTAGTGCGTCAGGCAACGGTCAAAGGGCTTCCCGACGAAGTGCTCACCGAGTTACACGACTTGCTGGAGCGCCAGCGCCGCTGTATTGAGCCGCACGACACCATTCGTTTCTACCGTCTTGACGAGCGTTTTCACAAAACGCTGTCGCTGGGCGTTGGCCAACAGGCCGCCTGGAAGGTTATCGAAGAGGTAAGGGCGCAGCTGGACCGTGTACGCTACTTAAGCGTTCCTGACACCACACCGATTGCCCGTTTGATTGAACAGCACGCCGATATTATGGCGGCGATTGAAGCCCGCGACGTAGCGCTTGCCGAGCAATCCATGCGGCGCCATTTGCGTGAAATTTTTGTTTCACTTCCCGATCTAGTACAGCGGTTTCCCGAGATGTTCGATACTCAGGAAACGGTATCCCTCATTGAGGAGGCAACCCCATGAAAATCGAACACGCCTATACCATCGTCACCTCGCCGGGGCGCAATTTCGTCACCTTAAAAATCGTTACCGACCAGGGTACCTACGGTATCGGAGATGCCACGCTAAACGGTCGGGAAATGGCCGTGGTCGCCTATTTGGATGAGCACGTAATTCCCGCCTTGATTGGCCGTGATCCTCAGCGCATCGAAGACATTTGGCATTACTTGTATCGTGGTGCTTACTGGCGCCGTGGCCCGGTTACCATGAGCGCGATTGCCGCTGTCGACATGGCCCTTTGGGATATCAAAGCAAAACTCGCGGGTATGCCGCTTTACCAACTGCTGGGCGGCAAGAGCCGCGACCGCGTGATGGTGTATGGCCACGCCACAGGGCGCGATATCGATTCGTGCCTTGAAGAAGTCGCCCGCCATGTAGATGAAGGTTACAAAGCCGTTCGCGTGCAGGCAGGTGTACCGGGTATCGCGAGTATTTATGGTGTTGCTAAAAAAGAGGGCGAGCCCTACGAGCCTGCGGATGCCGATTTACCCGCCGAGCATGTCTGGAGCACCAGCAAATATTTGAATCACGTGCCTAAACTGTTTGCCGCTGTACGTGAGCGCTTTGGTGATGATCTGCATATTTTGCACGATGTTCACCACCGCCTAACGCCCATTGAAGCAGCCCGCTTGGGCAAGGACGTTGAGCCTTATCATCTTTTTTGGCTTGAGGACTGCGTACCGGCTGAAAACCAGGAAGCGTTTGGCCTTATACGCCAGCACACCACCACACCGCTAGCGGTAGGTGAGGTATTCAATAGTATTCATGACGCCAAAGCGCTGATCGAAAACCAGTGGATTGACTATATTCGTGCCACGCTTACTCACGCAGGTGGCATCACTCACGTGCGCCGTATTGCTGATTTGGCGGGTCTTTACCACGTGCGTACCGGTTTCCACGGGCCGACCGATCTTTCTCCGGTGTGCCTGGGGTCGGCTATTCACTTTGATACCTGGGTGCCTAACTTTGGTATTCAGGAGTACATGCCGCATACCAGCGCGACTGACGAGGTGTTTCCTCACGATTATCGGTTTGAGGATGGCCACTTTATCGTGGGCGAAACGCCTGGGCATGGCGTGGATATCGACGAAGAGCTTGCCAAGCAATACCCCTATAAGCGTGCCAGCTTGCCGGTTAACCGGTTAGAAGATGGCACTCTTTGGCATTGGTGACCTAACGAACGGGTAAGGAGTTTTGCATCCATGAAAGCATTTCAGGTCAAGGCGCCCCATGACTACCAGGTCGCCGATGTTGAAGTACCCACTGCCGCCGCAGGCGAAGTACGGGTACGCGTAGCGTTTGCCGGTATCTGCGGTTCGGATATGCATATTATCCACGGCGATAACGCCTTTGTGCGCTTTCCGCGTATCACGGGCCACGAATTTGCGGGCGTTATTGACGCGGTTGGCGAAGGCGTAGCTGATGTTTCGGTGGGTGATCGCGTCTGCGTTGACCCGGTGATTAGTTGCGGCACCTGCTACCCGTGCCGCATTGGCCGCCCCAACGTGTGCGGCGCCCTTGAGGTAATTGGCGTACACCGTAACGGCGGTTTTGAAGAGTTCGTGGCGGTGCCCGCAGCGAATGTGCACAAGCTGCCGGATCATATCAGCCTGGACGCAGCTGCCCTGGTAGAGCCCTACACCATTGCCGCCAACGTGCTGGACCGCATGCAGCCGCACCCCGGTGATCGGCTGCTGATATTGGGCGCAGGCGTGATCGGCATGACGATCCTGCAGATGGCCCGGGCCTTGGGCATTGAGGAGATCATCGTTACCGATGTTATCAATGAGCGCCTGGAGGCTGCTAAAGCGCTGGGCGCCACGCACGTTCTCAACAGCCGTGAGCAGGACGTCGAGAAAGAGGTGCTGGCCCTAACCCAAGGTGAAGGCGTACCGCTGATTGCCGACGCTGCATGTGTGCCGGCGCTGCTTCCTCAGATGCTGCGGCTGGCATCGCCCGCGGGCCGTATTGGCCTGCTCGGGTTCAGCGTTCAGCCAAGCGATCTGGTGCAGCTTGAAGTGATCAAAAAAGAGCTGACACTGGTCGGCTCACGGCTTAATAATCGTAAGTTTCCGGAGGTGCTGGCGCTAATGGCAAGTGGCAAGCTGGACCCGTTGGCGCTGGTTAGCCATCGGTTACCGCTGAGCGATATGCCTGGTGCCATCGATATGCTTGATCACCGTCCTGAAGAAGCCCGTAAAGTACTGATTCAAGTCAGTGCTTAACGACCACGCCCTCTCATATCAACCATTCACATTAACTACGCGCACTAACAATCAACAATGCAAAGTGCAGGAGCGATAAAAATGATCAAGAAGCTATTAACCAGTGCGGTACTTGGAACGGTTCTTCTCAGTGCGCAATCTGCGCTTGCCGCCGACTACACGCTACGCTTTGGCCATTTGGCCAACGAGCAGAACATCTGGCACCAGGCGGCTGAGAAGTTCAAGGAAGAAGTAGAAGCCAACTCTGACGGCCGTATTGAAGTTCGCCTTTACCCCAGCGAGCAGTTGGGCAGTGAAATGGATGTGATCAACAGCATTCAGCTGGGCACGGCGGACATGACGATTACCGGCGAGAGCCTGCAAAACTGGGCGCCCAAGGCGGCCATGATGGCCGTGCCTTATGCCTTCCGTGACTCCGAGCATCTGCACGCAGTCGTTAACGGTGAGATCGGCACCGAGATTGAAGAGCAGATCACAGAGCGTACCAATCTGGTGCCCTTGACCTGGTTTGAGCGTGGCCCTCGCGAGCTGACCGCCGACCGTCCGATCCGCACGCCAGAAGAGTTGGACGACCTACGCCTGCGCGTGCCTAACGTGCCGCTTTTCGTAGATACCTGGCAGGCGATGGGTGCACGCCCAACGCCCATGGCGTTCAGTGAAGTGTTCACCGCACTTCAGCAGAACACGCTGGAAGGTCAGGAAAACCCGCTTAGCCTGATCGAAAGCGCCAGCTTCAACGAGGTGCAGGACTACGTCAACATGACCGGTCATGTGCGCAGCTGGATCTACGTTGTGATTGGCCGTAACCAGTTGGAAAACATGCCTGAAGATCTTCAGCAGGTGGTACGTGATGCTGCAGCGACCATGCAAGCGTATGAGTCAGAGCTGTTTGTCGAAGACCAAACGCGTCTGGAACAGGCACTGCAAGAGCGCGGCATGGAGTTCGTTGAGGTGGATGTTGATGCCTTCGCTGAAGCGGCCCGTCCAGCGGTACTCGAAGCATTGACCCCTGAACAGCGTGAGATTTTCGACGCCATTCAAGGCCTGTAAGTCGGTAAGTAATGACGATGGGCTGGTCGTGCGCCAGCCCATCGTCTATCTGCAAGAGTGGTTTATCCCATGAGGATACGTTTATGAGCTCGGATCAAAAAGCGCTTGAGCAAGAAGCGTTGGAGAGTTTGGATTCGATGTCGGTAGTACCCAGGCTGCAAGGTCCAATTGGGCGCTTGATTGACTGGGTGGATACCTGTTTTCTAACCCTGGCTGTGCTTGCACTGGTCGCTATTGCGGGCACGGTGTTGTTGCAGGTGAGTTCTCGGCTATTTCTGCCGTTCTCCATTGCCTGGACAGAAGAGCTCTCGCGCTATCTGTTTATCTACATGGTGGCGCTCTCGGTCGGCGTGGTGATGCGCCAGCACCGCAATATCAGTGTCGAGCTGTTCCATCATATGCTTGGCCCACGCGTGAAAGCCGCGTTTCAGGCGCTGATCTGCTTGATGATTGGGGTATTTGCGTTTCTGGTGCTGCCCTATGCTTGGCAGTATGCCCAGAACGGTACTTGGCAGACCTCGCCAACGCTGCGGATTCCCATGCTGTATATCTTTTTCTCAACGGTAGTCACCTTTGCGCTACTCCTGGCTTATAGCGTGCTGGGGTGTCTTGAGGGAATTATCGCAATGTGTCGTCCCTCTGCCACCCGTGAACAGGAGTCGTAAGCATGGAAGTTATTATTCTGTTTAGTGTTTTTCTAATACTTCTCGTGGTGGGTATGCCCATCGCGTTTGCTCTTGGTATCGCTTCTGTATCGTATCTATTGCTGGAGGGCATTTCGCTCACTATCGTACCCCAGCGTATGTACGCGGGTATCGACACCTTCGTTCTGCTGTGTATTCCAGGGTTTGTACTGGCCGGTAATCTGATGAACGTGGGCAATATCACCGAACATATCGTGCGCTTCTCCAACGCGCTGCTTGGCCATATTCGCGGCGGGCTAGGCCTTGCCAACGTAGGCGGCTCGATGATTTTTGGCGGTATCTCCGGTACCGCTGTGGCGGACTCCGCGAGCATCGGCTCGGTGATGATTCCGGGCATGGCGCGCTCGGGCTACGACAAGCCCTTTGCCGCCGCGGTGACGGCCGCCTCGTCAACCATAGGGCCGATTATTCCACCCAGCGTGCCGATGATTATTGCGGGTTCGCTAAGCGGTATTTCGGTCGGCCGGATGTTTTTGGCTGGTGCGGTGCCCGGCCTTTTAATGGGTCTGGCCATGATGGTGACGGTGTACATTCTGGCCGTTCGTCGAGGCTACCCCAAAGAGAAGCGCGTGCCGGTCCTGCAGCTTCTGCGCGAAGCCAAGACGGCGTTCTGGGCGCTCTTGATGACCGTAATTATACTGTACGGCATCATCGGCGGCTTCTTTACGCCCACCGAAGCCTCGATTGTGGCCAGTCTTTACGCCTTGGTGGTAGGCATGTACGTCTACAAGGGGCTTACCTGGCGCAAACTGCCGGGCATTCTGGTCGATACCGTTTTGACCTCGTCAGCGCTTTTGTTGATGGTGGGCCTAGCCAACCTGTTCGGCTGGATTCTGACCAGCGAGCAGATTCCTCAGATGATCGCCACGCTGATTCTTTCCATCAGTGAAAACCCGCTGATTGTGCTGCTGATTCTCAACCTGATCCTGCTGTTTGTTGGCGCCTTTATGGAAACCATCGCCGCGCTGATCATTCTATTCCCGGCGCTGGTGGGGGTGGCGACGGGCGTTGGCGTCGACCCAGTGCACTTTGCCGTGATTGCCGTGCTCAACCTGATGATTGGCCTGACCACGCCGCCGGTCGGGGTGTGTCTGTTTGTCGTCGCCGGTATCGGCAAGCTGCCCATGCTTTCGGTGGCGCGAGCAATTGTCCCTTTCCTGCTATGCAACCTGGCAGTACTGATGCTGGTGACCTACGTGCCGGCTATTTCACTCTGGCTGCCTAATCTGCTGATGGGGAGTAACTAGCTTTAACTGTTTAATGTGTTAAAGCGACAACCCGCCTCATATTGTGTACGAGCCTGCCGGGTGCTTTTCAGCACCCGGCAGGCTTTTTTATTTTGAACCACCATCATTGCATCGGCGCCACGCTGCTGCGGCGTGGCAAGCAAATCCTTTGATCGATAGCGCATGCTTAATGAGAGAAGGGGCTGATTTTCTGATGAGCTGTGATTTTTATTGCTCATAGCGCGCTGAGCTCTTTAAGCAGGCCATTAAACGCTTTGAAAATTACAAAAAAAGCACGCTCTCTTCATGGCTTCAGTAAATAACATGATTCCCACATACCACTATAGTCTCGAAATTAGTGTAGATTCGGCGTTTTTTGAATACGAATTAAAGTTTAATAAAGGTAAAATCCATTATTATTCAGTTCCTTGCAGTGTAAGTTCAATAGGTGGTTTAAGGTCGATTTGGAAGGCGCTACCAAAGTATAGAATGCAGGGCTTACGTTTTTTGCCATTCTACCATACTAGTTATATCAGTTGATGGCTTAACGACTCACCTCAGGCGTATTTTAAATGAGCGATATGAGTACCACGCTACAAGCGCTATGGCAGGATATACCGGAGACGGAATCGATTCGTTATCGTCTTTATCATGTCCTTCGCCAGTCCATTATCAAAATGGTATTGGCACCGGGCCAAGCGCTGTCTGAAAAAGAAGTAGCGAGTACTTTCTCAATCAGTCGTCAACCGGTGCGCGAAACGTTTATTCGGCTTTCGGAAGCAGGACTTGTCGAGGTCAGGCCGCAGCGAGGCACCTATGTGGTCAAGATCTCCCGACGCGCAGTGCTGGAAGCGCGCTTTATACGTGAAGCAGTAGAAGTGGCAATTGTTCTAGAAGCTGCAAAAGCAAAATTTCCCGCCGCTGACATAATGGAATTGAATGAACTTGTCTTGCGCCAAAAAAGTTGTATCGAAAGACAAGATCATGATCGCTTCTTTATTTTGGACGAAATGTTTCATCGAAGACTTGCGCTTTCTACCGGACAAGTCATGGCGTGGAACGTTATCGAAAATGCTAAAGCGCAGTTAGATAGAGTGCGCTACCTAAGCATTCCTGATTCCACGCCTATCGCAAAACTCGCTGATCAACATCAATCAATCGTAAACGCCATTGCTGAAGCAGACGCGCCTGGTGCAGCAAAAGCGATGAGACTTCACCAACGCGAAATACTCCAATCTTTACCCGAACTTGAACACCGGTTTCACGACATGTTTGAAGAAACAGCTACTCCCATAACGCGCCATGTTGGTTAAAACATACGTTATGGAGTCAAGCGGGGCGTAGAGATAATGTCTACAACTCAGTAATACAACATCAATAACAAACGATAGATTAAGGAGATGAAAATGAAGCTTAAAACATTATTTCCCATAGCGTTGGTACTCGCCAGTAGCTCTGCATATGCCAACTACCAGCTAAACGTATCAATTGCGCTAAGCCCGCAAGACCCTATTGCCCAGGCATTGGATACGGCAAAAGAGAAAATAGAAGAGCGCTCTAATGGTGAGTTGGCTATCCAGATTTTTCCTAATAGTCAGCTAGGGTCAGACGAAGATGTTGTTGAGCAGATTCGCAGCGGCGCCAATATCGCTATTTTGATTGATGCAGGCCGCTTGTCCGAATATCAGCCTGAGCTGGGTATTTTGAGTGCTCCTTATCTCGTCGAAGATCATAGAGATTATGACCAAATCACCTCCTCAGCGCTTTATAGCGATTGGGTAGAAAGTCTGGCGGATCAAAGTGGTCTTCGCCTGCTTAACTACAACTGGTTTCAAGGATCTCGCCAAATGTTGACCCAGAGCGAGGTCAACGCGCCAGAAGATTTGAGCGGTGTACGCGTACGCACAATCAACTCTCCCGTATGGGTCGAAACGATCGAAGCGATGGGAGCAACGGCAACGCCGCTGCCTTGGTCAGAAGTTTATTCAGCCCTACAGTTAGGCTCTATTGATGGGGCAGAGGCGCAGCTAACTGCGGCAGAGGGGCAAAATTTGCATGAGGTAATAACCCATGTAGCGCTTACAAACCACATTCATTTAATGACCGGCATCGCAACCTCTGAGCAGTGGTTTCAATCCCTACCGGAAGAGTTACGCACTATCCTCGATGAAGAGCTTTTAAGCGCAGGGAATGAGGCAAGTATCGCCATAGCCGAAGCTCAGGCCGCCGTACAAGAGCGTATGGAGTCTGAGGGCGTTACTTTTACAGAGGTCGACGCGGAGCTGTTTCGTGAAAGAGTGAGCGGTGTTTACGAAGAGCTGGGCTACGACCAGTATCGCGATCAGCTATTCAGTCAATAGTAGCGTTAAGGCCCTTGCCGCTAAGGTAAGGGCGCTTTTTCGCTTTACCGCTGAATTCAGTTTTCCGTATGCCCTTAGTAGGAAGGATTCAATATGTGGCGCTGGTACGACAAGGGCGAAGAGTGGCTGGCTATATCGCTTCTAGGGGGCACCTCTCTTACGATGTTAGTTAGCTCAACCGCTAGAGCTGTAGGCCAGCCTTTCGCTGGTGGCGCTGAACTTGCGCAGTTTTTGTTCATTTGGACTGCTGTATTGGGTGCCGATATTACGCTGCGCCATGGGGGGCAGGTGAGAATAGATGCGTTGGTTATTCGTCTACCCGCTAAATTGCAGTTAATTATTACCAGTTTGTGCCTGGGGATGATGCTGCTATTTCTCGTGCTGCTTGCCTGGTATGGCTTTATTTTAGCTACTTCAAACTGGCAAAGGCCTATGGGTGTTGCCGGGTTGAGTTATGGCTATATCACATTGGCGCTGCCGGTTGGTGCTGTCTTAATGATAATAACGCTACTGCGTCGTATAACATCGATAGGGATTATCGCAAGCCTGGTCGCAGACGACGATAACGCGGTGGAGGAAACACTATGACGGCCGCTTTATTGTTGGGGTTTGGGTTGTTGCTTATGGCGATAGGCATGCCGGTGGCTTTTGCGATCGGCATTGCTGGATTTTCATATTTCTTACTGCCGGATACATTCCTGCCAACCAGTATCGCTGTACAGCGTGTTGTTTCGTCCACTCAGTCGTTTCCGCTATTAGCCGTGCCGCTGTTTATTTTTATCGGGCACTTGATGAATGCCAGCGGTATAACGCCTCGGCTGGTTCACCTTTCGACGCTTCTGGCGGGGTGGATGAGTGGCGGTTTGGCCCAGGCGAGCATCGTATTGAGCACCTTGATGGGCGGTGTGTCTGGATCCGCGGTAGCCGATGCCGCTATGCAGTCGCGCGTCTTGGGTAAAAGTATGATTAAGGGGGGCTACTCTGCTGGCTTTTCAGGTGCCGTGCTTTCGATAGGCGGTCTCATTACTGCGACGATCCCGCCTAGTATTGGTCTGATCTTGTATGGATATCTAGGAGAGGTCTCCATCGGGCGTCTATTTATCGCTGGATTGGTTCCTGGCTTTTTATTGATGGTCGCGTTTATGGTCACCACTTATATCATGGCCAAACATCGTGGCTACCAGCCTGTCAGGTCTCATCTACCGAAGGGCAAGGAGCTTCTAAAAGCGTTGCGAGAAAGTATTTGGGCCATACTGTTTCCGGTCTGGCTATTGGTGGGTATCCGCTATGGGTTATTTACGCCTTCCGAGGCGGGCGCTTTTGCGGTTGCTTATGCGCTCTTCATCGGCTGCGTCATTCATCGAGAAATGGGTGTTAAAGAGTTGCTCAATGCCATGCGTGCCAGCGTAAGAGACATCGGGATGGTCATGCTGATTATCATGTTTGCCGGCATTATCGGTTATGTGGTGTCTTTCGAGCGTGTACCTCAAACAATAGCGGAACTTACCTTGGGCGTTTTTACTAACCAAACTGCTTTGTTGTTTGTACTTGCATTATTGCTGATTTGTATGGGGATGCTGCTTGAAGCAACCGTTGTCGTGATGCTGCTAACGCCTATTCTTGTGCCTGTTATTAAAGCTGCTGGTGTGGACCCCGTTCATTTCGGGCTGTTGATGATGACGCTTGTGACATTTGGGGGGATGACACCGCCTGTAGGCATCTCGATGTATACGGTTTGCGGTATTTTACGCTGCTCTTTTTATGACTACAGCAGAGAGCTACTGCCTTATGTATTAGCTGTTTTTGTAGTCGTCTCCTGCATTATATTCTTCCCCAATATTGTTTTATTTTTGCCGAACCTATTGCTCGGCTGAAGCGACTTTTAAGAGCTAGCGTTGTAAACGTGCCAAGACACGATGGGTTGCTGAGCGCCGGGTAATAACTCGGCGCTACTCTTTTAACACCACTTTGTCGGCAAAGAGGTAGTAGTCGAGTTCGTCTTCTTCCTCTAATGTACTGGCTTTAAAAAGCATCTCTTTCGTATTTTCGAGATGTTGCCACATGGCTTGGTGAGCGGCGCTGGCATCGCGTCGAATTAGCGCTTTTAAAATAACATCATGATCGTCGCACCAACTATCCAGCGATTGGCGGTTATCAATTCGATCATGGAGTTTTTGCCACAATAAATTTTTATCGCGTTGATACCAAAGCTTTTCGACCAGATAGACTAAAACAGCGTTCTGGCTCGACTTGGCTATTTGTAAATGAAAGCGTTTGTCCCATTCTGAATCCTGGTAGCGGTCTTCATCGCGCGCCTGTTTGCTGATCTCCATCAGTTCCAGTATATCGTTTTTGGTAATTAGGGTGGCCGCAAGCGCTGCAATCTGACTTTCGATAATCTGGCGTGCCTGGAGCATTTCGAAAGGGCCGGCGCTGAGCGCGTTATCCTCGTCTTCGGTTTTGCTGGGTATAGGCTCCTTGGGAGGCGGCAGCACATAAATGCCTGACCCCTTGCGTACCTCCACTAGCCCTTGGAGTTCCAGCATGATCAGCGCTTCACGAACCACTGTGCGGCTAACGCCCAGCTCTTCAGCGATATCACGCTCGGCGGGAAGCCGGTTACCCTCGCTGTAAAGGCCAGACAAGATGCGCTCTTTCAGTTGTAACCCGGTTTTTTGATAGAGACGTTGGGGGGTAGGCAGTTGCATTTTTGTGTTCCAAGGCTAAATAAAGTGCTGAACCAGAAGGCCATTCAAACGGTAATAAGCGTTTGTACCCACAGGTTTTCCTTAAACGCGGCGAGTGAAGCGAGGGGGCTTTCCTCGCTTCACTT
>NZ_JBQSYV010000023.1:0-65581 GCF_052379685.1 Halomonas sp. 111 | reverse complement strand
GCCGCTGGCAACGCTGGGCGTCCCCGGCAGCGGATGCGTACTTTACGGATTCGTCGGACGTTTGGCAAGCACTATCTTTAAAAAGATCCAGCGCCCTATAAAAAAGCGGCAGGCCTGCTTGATGGATATGCTCCATAACAAGAGACTGCCGCAAACCACCGAACACAGTACTGATAAAAACTTTTGGCGAATAACCAAAGCGTGCCTGCACACACTACATGCTAGATCTCAAAGCCCAGACCAAAATCTTCGCTGGAGATAGCCATTAAGCTGCCAGCACCGGCCTGGATCATCTGCGCATGCGCTTTCGTACGCGGCAGTAGCCGCTGATAGTAGAATCGCGCAGTATTCAGCTTGGCGACATAAAACGCCTTATCATCACCTTCAAGCGCCACAGATGCTTGTTTAGCCGCTCGCGCAAACAGATAAGCAAGCGCGACATAGCCGGAATACATCAGGTAGTCGACACTTGCCGCCCCAACTTCCTCACGATCCTGCATCGCTTTCATGCCAACCCCCATCGTAAGCTCACCCCACTCTGCGTTGAGCTTAGACAGCGGCGTAATAAACTCTTTAAGCGCCGGGTTATCAGCCTCGGCTTTACAGAATTTATGAATCTCTTTGGTAAAGACCTTGAGCGACTCCCCTTGGCTCATCAGCACTTTTCGCCCCAGCAGGTCGAGTGCCTGAATGCCGGTAGTACCTTCATAGAGCCGCGTAATACGTGCATCACGCACTAACTGCTCCATTCCCCACTCTTTAATAAAGCCGTGACCACCAAAAATTTGTACGCCTTCATTAGTACTCTCAAAACCAACTTCCGTTAAAAACGCTTTAACGATCGGCGTAAGCAGTCCCAGCAAGGTTTCAGCACGCTCTTTTTCTTCACCAAGCTGACCAAGCTCAACGGTGTCCAGCAACTGGGCAGCGTAAAGCACCAGCATGCGCCCACCTTCGGCAAACGCTTTTTGCGTTAGCAGCATCCGGCGCACATCCGGATGAACGATAATCGGGTCGGCAGGTTTTTCGGGCGCCTGCTTGCCTGACAAACCACGCATCTGTAGGCGGTCACGGGCGTAACTCAACGAATTTTGAAAACTGGCTTCAATGAGACCAAGCCCTTGGATACCCACGCCAAGGCGCGCAGCATTCATCATGGTAAACATGCACGCCAGCCCTTTATTAGGCGGCCCAACCAGATAACCAGTGGCACCATCAAAGTTCATAACGCACGTCGCGTTACCATGAATGCCCATTTTATGTTCCAGGGAGCCGCAGGTTACCCCATTGCGCTCACCGGGATTGCCATCTGCATCAGGTAAAAACTTAGGCACGACAAAGAGTGAAATACCTTTTGACCCTTCTGGCGCATCAGGCAGTTTGGCGAGCACCAGATGGACAATGTTTTCGGCCAAGTCATGCTCACCAGCGGAGATAAATATCTTGGTGCCGGTAATGGTATAAGCCTCTCCAGCAGCTGGCACGGCGCGAGTCTTGATTAACCCGAGATCGGTACCACAGTGAGGCTCTGTTAAGCACATGGTGCCCGTCCAAACGCCTTCCACCAGCTTGGTAAGATACGTCGCTTTCTGCTCATCGGTGCCATGATGGCGCAGCGCGTCAGCGGCACCATGAGAAAGCCCTGGATACATACCCCAAGCTAAATTGGTCGCGCAGATCATTTCCGAAAGCACCATAGCAAGCGAAGGCGGCAACCCTTGCCCACCGTGCTCGGGATCAGCCGCCAGACTTGGCCAACCGCCTTCTACGTACTGCTGGTACGCCTCCTTGAAGCCTTGAGGCGCTTTCACCTCACCTCCCTCTAGCACACAACCCTCTTCATCGCCGCTTTGATTAATTGGCAGGAGAACATCACGAGAAAAGCGCGCGCCCTCTTCCAGAATGGCGGCCACTACGTCGGGTGAAGCGTCATCACCTTCTGGCAATGCAGCGTAGTGAGCAGGATAATCAAGCATTTCGTCCATGACGAAACGCATATCACGCAGAGGGGCCTGATAACTTGGCATAGCACTTCTCCTAAACGGGGAATTGAAAGCAGCGCTGGATTTCAAAAAAACAGCTTTCAAACACATGTTTGAAAGCTAGCGCGCACCGCAAAGCGAGTCAAGCGAGCGTTTGAATTAAAGCCACATTAACGCTAGTCCTTTGGTCGAAGCATTGAGAATTGATCGGCTAAACGCAAAAAACTCGCCAGCCGAATTGCTGGCGAGTTGATGTCTAAGCAACGGATGCGCTTTCACTGCATCCGAATACCACCGTCCAACCGAATCACCTCACCATTAAGCATGGAATTAACAATGATATGCTCGGCTAGCTGGGCAAACTCCTCCGCCCTGCCTAGCCGCTTTGGAAAAGGAACGGAGGCGGCAAGCGCTTGGGCGGCTTCATCAGGTATGTCGCCCATCATCGGCGTTTCAAACACGCCCGGCGCAATCGCCATGACACGAATAGCATGCCGAGAAAGCTCTCTAGCGGCAGGCAAACTCATCCCCACTACGCCTGCTTTAGAGGCGCTGTAAGCGCACTGCCCCACCTGGCCATCGAAGGCGGCAATAGATGCCGTGTTAATAATCACGCCACGCTCGCCATCCTGATTGGGCGTGTTTTTTGCCATGGCCGCCGCTGCTAAGCGCATGACGTTGAAGGTGCCTACCAGATTGATATGGATTGTTTTGGCATAGGCATCTAGGTCAGCCGGATTACCCTCCCGATCCACTAGCTTGGCCACGCTAATCACGCCAGCACAGTGAATAACACCCGCGAGCCCTTTTTCTTCGCTCAATTTGGCAGCGACCTCGAACGCCTGCTGCATCTGCTCTGAAGAGGTAATATCGGCCGTACAGGCTTTTGCGCGCTCTCCTAGTTGGGCAGCATGACGGCGAATACTGTCGCTTACATCACACAGCACCACCTTGGCGCCAGCAGCCACCAACCGCTCAGCCGTTGCTGCGCCCAACCCAGACGCCGCCCCGGTAATTAAAAACGTGCTCTCCTTTATCTGCATAATGGCTCTCCCTGGATTGATTAATTGTTATGGCCGGTTTGTTCAACCGCTTGCGCACGTAGCTTGAAGCGTTGGATCTTGCCGCTAGGCGTTTTAGGCAGCTCCTCGACGAATTCAATGACCCGAGGGAACGCATGGGCAGATAGACGTTCACGCACCTGCTGGCGAATCGCCTCAGCCAGCTCATTGCTTGGCTCGTACCCTTCGCGAAGCACAATATAGGACTTGATCACCTCGCCGCGAATTTCATCAGGCTGCCCGACCGCCGCAGATTCCGCCACGGTAGGATGCATCATGACGCTATTCTCCACATCGGTAGGTCCTACCCGGTAGCCAGCGGTGGTAATGATGTCATCATCACGGCCTGCAAACTGGAACGAACCATCCTCATTACAGATCACTACATCGCCGGTCAGATAATAGCCTTTCACAAAGGGATTTTTCTCTTGCCACGTATACCCTTGGAAAAAATGCGCCGGCGAATGCTCAATATCCACGGCCAGTACGCCCGGCTCTCCCGCTGGCAACTCATTATACTCTGCATCCAGAATGGCCAGCCGATAGCCCGGCAAAGGTACGCCCATGCCACCTACATGCTTGGGGTGATCAAGGGTATGATGATTGTTGCAGGTCATGCCCGTTTCGGTTTGCCCGTAGTGGTCCATCACTGAACAGCCAAGCGATTTTTCGACCCAGTTGACCACTTCAGTATTTAACGGCTCGCCTGCCGAGCTGGCAGCGCGCAGCGATAACGTTTGATAGGCATCATCGAACAACCCTGACGCCTTCATTAAACGATAGGCCGTGGGGGCTGCCGCAAAATTGGTGATCCGGTGACGTTTCATAAAGTCAAGCGCCCCTTCGGCACTAAACCCGGCTTCGCAGAAATGCGTGGTCACACCTAACAGCAGCGGTCCGGTAATGGCGTAGTAAAGGCCATACGCCCACCCAGGGTCCGCCATATTCCAGAAGCAGTCATCATCACGCAGGTCAACGGCAAGTTCCATATACAGCGCAAAGGCGGTCATTGCCGAAAGCGGTACGGCCACACCCTTGGGCTTGCCCACGGTACCCGAGGTGAACATTTGCAAAAAAGGCTGGGTAGGATCAAGGCGAGGCGGCTGGGCCGTCATTGACACGTGCGCCAAGGCAGCCTGCCAATCCAGATCATTTGGATGTTCGCGGCTCGCCCCTCCCACCGTCAGTATTGACGGGCACTGACTCAAGCCGTCAAATTTATCGCGGTTGGCGTGATCGGTGATCACCAGTTTGGTATCTGCCCGGCCCAAACGGTAATCCACTGCATCAGGCCCAAAGGCTGTAAATAGCGGCTGATATACGCCTCCTATCCGCCAGGTAGCAAGCACAGCTATCAGCAACGCCTCTGACCGAGGCAGCATGCAGGCAATGCGGTCTCCCTCTTTTAGGCCTTGCGCTACCAACCAACCCGCCAGTTTGCCACTCTGTTCGTCCAGCTCGGCATACGTCAGGGTGTGCGTTACACCTTGGGTATCCTCATGAATCAGCGCCAGCACTTCTCCGCGCCCCGCTCGCACATGGCATCCACAGCACGCTTCAAAAGCATTGAGCTGGCCGTCCTGATGATCATCCAGACGGGCAACCATCTGGCCGATTGAGAAATGCTCAAGATAACCCGAATAATCGGGGAGTGGTGTCGCTGTCATGATGGCTCTCTTATGTTGTTGGTAATGAGCAGTCTTGCAACAGACGGGATAACGTTTTAAGTCATACGTACATTGCTTTCAGTTTACGTTAACGGAACCCCACAGATAACCTCAACGCTAAAAGCAATCCGCAGGAAGCGCAAGCTATCTACCGCGTTAAAGGGTTATACGTTGGTCGAGGAAATACACAGACGAGTCGCTGGCAGAAAGTGCCTATTTACTACTGCTAGAAAAAAGCATTGAGGACGCTGGCTGGTTGCTTAAAAAATAGCGCTTAGCGCGCCATGATCATCGCCACCAACTCATCCGCAAGGTCATCTGGCGTACGTGGGCCACCAGGGTCATACCAGCGCACGGTCCAGTTCAAGGCACCCAATATAAATCGCGAAACCAGAAAGCGATCCCCACGGATAAGCTTCGCTTCCAAAGCATCGTCTATAACCTGCACCCACAAAGCCTCATATGCATCGCGCAAATGGCTTAAGTGTGCGCTAGCGGCAGGGTCCAGGCGCCGCCATTCAAACAGGGCCACTACATGAGAATTGCGGTCGGTAAACAGCGTTTCCAGATGAGCACGTGCCATCGCCCGCAGCCGCGCTTCAGGGTCAGACGAGCAGCGCTCAATCGATTGACGAGCAATCATTAGCGCATTCTGCATTCCTTCCTCGATCACCGCAGCAAGGATTTCCTGTTTATCCTTGAAGTGATGAAACAGGCTGCCGGACTTGATCCCCATTTCCTGCGCCAGCATACGTACAGTGGTACGATCAAAGCCCTCTTGGACAAAGAGCTGAGCCGCTAAACGCGTCAATTCCTTGCGGCGCACAGATGCATTTATTACATTCATTTCACTCACACTAGCGCTTGCTTGGTTATCTACGAGAAAACCACAGCCCCGCCAACGGGTCAACGCATCGCTTACCGCCCAGCAGAATAATCACAATAAATCCTAAGGAGTTAGCTAATGAATACTGCAACCGATATCGTATTTCTATCCGCTGCACGCACCCCCATGGGAGGCATGATGGGCAACTTATCGAGCATGAGCGCCCCTGGACTGGGCGCGGTTGCTATTCGTGCAGCGGTTCAACGCGCGGGCATTGAGCCCGATGCCATTGATGAAGGCATTATGGGCTGCGTGCTTCCGGGGGGTGTCAAACAAGGCCCCGCTCGCCAAGCCATGCGTCAGGCCGGCATACCAGATGCGTGCGGCGCAATGACGATTAACAAGCTATGCGGTTCGGGCATGAAGGCCGCCATGCTCGCCCACGACGTGATTAAAGCGGGTAGCGGGCAAATTCTACTGGCGGGGGGCATGGAGTCCATGTCCAACGCCCCCTACGTGCTGACCAAAGCCCGCGGCGGTTATCGGTTAGGCCACGGCGAACTCAAAGACCACATGTTTCTGGATGGCCTTGAGGATGCTGAAACGGGCACATTAATGGGCGTTTTCGCTCAGGATATCGCTTCACGGCGAGGCTACACGCGGGAGCGTTTGGATGATTTTGCCATTGCCTCGCTCGAGCGCGCTATCGCTGCTTCCAACGGTGGGCAACTGGATGCTGAAATGGCGCCCGTCACCGTATCTACTCGCCAAGGCGACACGCTTATTGAACATGATGAACAACCGTTTCAAGCCAAACTCGACAAAATTCGCCATATGCGACCAGCCTTTTCTAAAGATGGCACCATCACCGCAGCAAATGCCAGCTCTATCTCCGATGGCGCTTCAGCGCTTATCGTGGCAAGCGCAGAAGCAGCCGAACGCCACGGCGTGAAGCCATTAGCCAGAATGCTGGGGCATGCAACCCACGCTCGCCACCCCAGCGAGTTTACGATTGCCCCAGTAGGCGCCATAGAAAGCCTGATGAAAAAGCTTGGCTGGAGCGTCGGCGACGTCGATTTATTTGAGATTAACGAAGCCTTTGCCGTGGTGACGCTAATGGCAATGGACAATCTGGGCTTACCTCACAGCAAGGTCAATATTTTTGGTGGCGCCTGCGCCCAAGGGCACCCTGTTGGCTCTACCGGTTCACGCATCATTGCCACGCTTATTCATGCCCTGCGTACTCAAGGCGGCAAGCGTGGCATTGCCAGCCTGTGTATTGGTGGCGGCGAGGCCACAGCGGTTGCCGTTGAGCTTATCGACTAACATAAACGACGCGGGGCCAACGCCTTACAGCGTTAGCCCCGCGCCTTCCTATCACTCACGCCAGGAAGTTGTTGCTTATCCAAACCGCCCGGTAATGTAGTCGTGAGTACGCTGATCCTGGGGGTTAGTGAATATCTGATCAGTGCTATCCACTTCGACCAAGTCGCCCATATGGAAAAACGCAGTGCGGTCTGCCACTCGAGCGGCCTGCTGCATATTGTGAGTAACCATGACGATGGTATAGCTCTCGCTTAACTCATCAATCAGCTGCTCCACTTTGGCCGTGGCAATGGGGTCAAGTGCAGAGCACGGCTCATCCATCAAAATGACATCCGGACTTACCGCTACCGCCCGTGCAATACACAAACGCTGCTGCTGACCACCTGACAACCCGGTACCTGGGTGATCAAGACGGTCTTTTACCTCTTCCCAAAGCCCTGCGCGGCGCAGGCTGCTTTCTACAATATCGTCAAGCTCGGCCTTACGCCGAGCCAAGCCGTGCAAGCGCGGCCCATATGCAATATTTTCGTAGATGGATTTCGGGAAGGGGTTCGGCTTTTGGAACACAATCCCCACCTGAGCGCGCAGCAATACTACATCACGGTTAGCCGCATAAATATCGTTTTGATCTAATGTAATCTTGCCTTCAACACGACAAATATCGATGGTGTCGTTCATGCGGTTTAAGCAGCGTAAAAATGTCGATTTACCGCAACCGGAAGGCCCAATAAAGGCCAGCACTTCGTTTTCGTAGATATCCAGGTCAATACCGTTAATTGCCTGAGAGTCTCCGTAAAACACCTTAACGGCTTCGGCACTCATTTTGACCTTGTCTTTCGCCTTGCTGGTGCGGCTTTCACCGCCCCCGACGCTAACCATGGGAGTTGTTGTCATCGGCTCTGTTGAAGTATTCACTTACCACCTCGTCTCGAATTTTTTACGCAACCAAATCGCCAATGCATTCAAGCTTAACATTAGTCCCAGCAATACAATGATGGCCGCAGACGTGCGTGCTTCGAAGAAATTACGCAGCTCATTGCCTTGCCATAGATAAATCTGTACTGGCAGCGCGGTTGATTGATCCAACGGTGTTGCTGGCACACTCGCGACAAACGCGTTCATACCGATCAGAAGCAAGGGCGCTGTTTCCCCCAATGCTTGAGCAACACCCAAAATAGAGCCTGTCAAAATACCGGGAAGCGCCAAGGGCAATACGTGGTGAAATACCGTCTGCACTCGCGATGCCCCGATCCCCAACGCCGCTTGACGAATAGAGGGCGGAATGGAGCGTAACGATGCCCGCGTAGCGATAATAATGGTCGGTAACGTCATCAACGTAAGCACCAGCCCCCCTACCAGCGGCGCTGAAATAGGCAATCTTAAATAGCCAATAAAGATAGATGCGCCCAGCAAACCAAACACAATGGAAGGAACCGCTGCCAGGTTATTGATATTGATTTCAATTAGATCGGTTAAGCGATTCTTGGGCGCAAACTCTTCCAGATAAATAGCGCTTGATACCCCTAACGGCACAGACAGCGCGATGACGATGATCATCATAAACAGCGAACCCATAAAGGCCCCGGCCAGTCCCGCTGATGCCAAAGAGCTGCGTGAGTCAGTATTTAAAAATAACGAGGTACTAAACGCGTTACGAATGACACCAGACGCTTCAAGCTGGTCAGCCCAGGCACGCGTTTGAGCACTTAGCTGTTGGCGTGCATCAGGTAAATCACGATCAATATTGCCTTTGACCCAGACATCCACGTTCGCACTCGCCAGCATCTTGAGTTCGACGGTTTGCCCCAACAGCGAAGGATCTTCAACAAACCGATCACGCAACGCATAGCGCTCGCCAGAGGTGACAAGCGCACGCAGATCACGTAACTGCGGCCCCTCTACCTCTACCCCCAACGCCTCTTCCAGAGCGTTATCAATTAAGGATTGCCAATTGGCCAGCCCTGCTTGTGTTTCCCACTGTAAAAAACGCTCTTCAAACTCAAACTGGCTCTCGCCACTAGCGCGTTCAGGTTTGGGCTCAAGCTGGATAATCTCAGGGTCGAAATACACATCCATGTACATGGTGGCTTGCCAAAACGCTGGCACACCACGCATCAGTATGCTGATAAACAGGATGGCGACCAGCACCATACCGGTAATAACGGCGGCAAGTCCCATCCGCCGAAAGCTGTTTTCTTTACGATGCCGTTTCGCCAGCGACTTTTCTATCGTCATCAGCCGGTGTTGCCGGCGCTGCTCAATCGTTATGGACATAGTCACTTACTCGTATTGCTGGCGATATTTACGCACGACAACCAGTGCGATGACGTTTAGGCCTAAGGTGATCACAAACAGGGTAAGACCAAGGGCAAACGCAACCAGTGACTGGGGGCTTGCAAAATCCATATCCCCGGTCAATTGGTTAACAATCGTTACGGTAATAGTCGATACCGCCTCGAAAGGGTTGGCATGCAGTACAGGGTTATTACCAGCGGCCAATACCACAATCATGGTTTCCCCAATCGCGCGGCTAGCTGCCAGCAAAAAAGCACCCACAATGCCGGGAAGCGCGGCGGGCAACACCACCTGCCGAATCGTTTCTGACTTGGTGGCGCCCAAACCCAGCGCACCATCCCTCAGCGACTTAGGCACTTGGGTAATAATGTCGTCAGACAGCGAGGAGACAAAAGGAATGATCATGATCCCCATGACCAGGCCCGCTGTTAGCGCGCTGGTTGTGCGAATATTAATGCCAATCAGATCACCAAAAGCGGAGAGAAAGGGGCCCACTACCATCAGCGCGAAAAAGCCATAAACAATGGTCGGGATACCCGCCAAAATCTCAATCACCGGCTTGGCCACATTGCGCAACCAGGGCGGCGCGTACTCTGCCATGTAGATTGCGGTCATTAACCCAACAGGAATCGCTACCAACAGTGCAATGCCACTGACCATTATGGTGCCCCAGAGGAGGGGTAATAAACCAAACTCCCCTTGGTCAGAGGTACCAGAGGTGCTAAATCGAGGGTTCCAGGTAGTGCCAAAAAAGAAGTCGGCGGGACTAATAAAACTAAAGAACCTCATTGCCTCGCCCAGCATGGAGAGCACAATGCCAATCGTTGTAAATATAGCGACAGCCGAGCTTGCGGCTAGCGCAAACATAATAACCCGTTCAACCTGGTTACGGGCGCGCCACTGGGGCGTGATACGCCGCCGTGCAATGACCAGGCCCGCCACAGATAGCACGGCGACTAATGCCACCAGGCTAAAATTTTCAAACGTTTGGAGCCTTGCCATATGTGCCGCAGCGGCCCACTCTTCAGGACTACCACCACCCGCTACGCCATGTTCGTTTGCCAAGGCAGTTACACGATCCAGAAACGTTTGCATTTCACGGTCGCTCATACTGGCAACCATGTCAGTAGGCAACTGCTGAATAACCAGCATGTCGATTAACTGAGGGGCTAAAAATGACCATAATAAAAATATAGCGAGTGCAGGCAAGCCGCACCAAAGCGCCACAAGCGTACCGTAATAGCCCGGCCGCGAATGCATTCGTACATCTTGAGTTGCCGCAACCGCACGGCTGCGCGTCAAGCCTAAATGGTATGCCAAGGCCATCAACACCAACAGCGTGGCTATCAAGGCAAAGTTGCTCATTATCTTTCCGCCTTTGACTTGCTACGTTTAAGCGCCAGCATCAACTGCATGATGCTGGCGCAAAAACAAACTTAATAAGGTACACCGAATCTGAAGCAGTGCCGCACTTAGTCGACGCTTACGACCGTACGGGATTCGAACTGCTCAAGCACTTGGCTACGCTCGCTCTCATCCATCGGGATCAGACCAGCGTCTTCCAGCGGGCTGCCATAGCCAGAGGTCATTTCGTTCAGGAAGAACTCCGTGTATTCCGCCAGGCCAGGAATCACGTCAATGTGCTCGCCTTTCACGTAGAAGAACAGCGGACGAGAAACCGGATACTCACCAGAGCCAATCGTTTCCAGGCTAGGTGTTACACCATCAACGGTCGCTACTTGCAAGCGGTCACGGTTTTGATCGTAGAAGCTAAGACCGAAGACACCTACTGCATCTTCCTGAGCATCCAGGCGTGCCAGGGTTTCGGTGTAATCGCCGGCAATTTCAACGATACGGCCATCGCCACGCAGGTTGATGCAAGCATCGCCTTCTACTTCAGCAACAGTGTCACAACCCGGGTGAACGACTTTCTCTTCAAAGACTTCACGCGTACCGTGGTTGGAAGCCGGGATAACCAGTACGATTTCCTGGTCAGGCAGGTTGCTGTCGATTTCAGACCAGCGGGTGTAGGGGTTATCAACCAGTTCGCCGTTTTGCGGCAGTTGAGCAGCAGCCGCTTTGAAAACATGCTCAGGCGTTAGTGCAAACTCGCCACGATCAAGGCGCGAGGCAAATACAATGCCGTCGTAGCCGAATTGGATTTCAATAATTTCGTTAACACCGTTTTCGGCACAGCTCTCAACCTCACCGCTACGAATTGAGCGAGAAGCGTTAGCGATATCGATGGTGTTTTCACCAACGCCCTGGCAGAACTGACGAAGGCCGCCACTTGAACCACCAGAACCAACTACCGGCGTATTAAACTGAGAATACGTATTACCAAACTCTTCAGCCACGATACCTGCAAACGGCAGTACAGTAGAAGAGCCCGCAATTTGGATTGTGTCGCGAGCCATGGCAGCGCTTGAAACACCTACCGCTAGACCGGCTACTACTGCAACACTTAGCGTATGCTTTTTCACGTCGTGTTCCCCTCTGGTTTGATATCCGGCCAGCTGATGCTTACCGGAAGAGTTGGCCTTCTGGCCTTTCACAAAGGAGAGTTTGCACACGTATCATTGCAGAAATATGACAATCTCTAAATCGTTAAATACGCAAAACGTCGTATAGCAAATGAGAACACTACGACAGGATAAAACGACTAGCGACTCTGTTCTGAATTGTCGGTCAGCATCCGCACGCCAATATTGCCCAACAATGACGCCCCCAGCATGGTCAATACCATGGGCCACAGGTGGGCGACTTCAAACGCCCCGACCAACACCCCGGCAAGCGCGCCACAGCTAAACTGGATGCCACCCAGCAACGCCGTTGCGGTCGCACTGATATGCCCAAAGTGATCCAGCAGTGACGAGATGGCATTCGGAGTGATCAAGCCAATCATGCCAGTAAATACCATCACCAGAGGCACAACGGTATATAGCGTGACCATATCCAGCGCTGTAACGATCACCAAGCCCAAGCCCGCGATCATCTGGATCATTAACCCCAAGCGCAGGTTTTGTTGGGGTGTGCGTTGACGCAGCATATAAATATTAACGCGGTTGGAGAGCGCAATAACAACGACGTTAACCCCGAAAATCAGCGGATACATCCCCGGAGAGAGACCAAAATAATCAAGATAGACAAAGGGCGATGCTGTTACAAAGGCGAAAAGACCGGCAAAAGAGGCGGCCACTGCACAGATATACCCCATGCCTTCTTTATGCCGCAGCACGCTTACATAATTGCCGAGCACCTGACGAGGCGACGCTGCAGGCAGTGTCATATCACGGGTTTCGGGTAACCGCGTCCCCAGCAGCCAAAGCAAAAAACCGGCATATGCCGCAAGAAAAACAAAAATCAGCCACCAGCCTGCCACATGCAGCAGCATACTCCCCACCGCCGGTGCCACCAGGGGAGCCAACATCATGATCATGGCCATGGTCGACATCACTTTGGCAGCCTCTCGGCCGCTAAAGCAGTCGCGTACAATGGCGGCAGAGTTAACCACGCAGGCTCCGCCACCCAGCGCCTGGATAAATCGCCAAAACAAAAGCGAGTTGAGGCTATCAGCCGTGGTAATCATCAGGCTTGCCAGCATAAATACGACTAAACCACCCATGAGTACCGGCTTGCGTCCTATCCGGTCAGATAGCGGTCCAAAGACAAGTTGACCAATGGCAAAACCAAACAGGAACACACTAATCGAAAGCTCCGCGTGATGAATGCTGGCATTAACAGATTCCGCTAACACACCAATCGCAGGCAAATAGGCGTCAATCGCAAAAGGGGCAAGCGCTGTGTTGGCAGCAACCAACAAAGCAACCCGTCGTGGGTTAAGTTCCATAGGACTCCCTGAATTAATTAGCCACCATCAAGCACGGCAGCAATCGATAGGCCGCTAATAGTAACGCGGTGATGAAAATTAAGCACCGCAGCCCCGAAAAACTGAAACATAAACTGCTTAGCCTAGGATTCATAAGCCTTTTCCAAGACCAACTCATGGAAGCACTATGAATTTTAGAGCGCTGAAAAATATCCCACTACGCTGGCTAAGCCTATCCGCCTTACTGCTTGTCGCACTGTGTGTGCTCATGTTTGCCCTACTGACATGGAAAATGATGCAGCAGAGCCAGAACGATTTAGCGCTTCTTGAACAGGTTAATGTTCAACAGTCGTCATCGCTAAACCGGCTTCATATAGCGGGCCTTGAGGGATTGCACCGTTTGGACAGAGCGCTTGAACGCCAATTGCGCCCCTCGCTAGGAGACCCGACAGAGGCGCTTCAAGCGGTCGAAAATGAGCTCTCTGAAATGGCAGTAGCGCTGGCAACGTTTTTGGAAGCAACCGCTGAAACACCTCACCCGACACTTCGAGACGCTATTGAGCAGCAGGCAACAGCGCTTATTGGCACGATGAATGAACAATTAAACGCCGTTCAGACAGGTGACCGCGGCGGCTACCGGCAATTGACGCTTGATGCGTTAGCACATAGCCAAGCCCTAACCGAAGAGGCACGTAGCTTTTATCAACTGGCTGACCGTCAGGGTACAGAGCTAATGACTAACGCTCAACGCCGCGGTCAGTTGATTGGTCAATTGCTGTCAGGAGGCATTGCTATTGCCTTGGCACTGCTAGGTTTAATGGCCTGGATTGGGCAGCGTCATGTTCTATTACCTATTAACCGCTTGGTCGCACACTTTCGTACAATGGCCGAGGGTGATTTAAGCGTTAAGGTCCCGGCTCAAGGCAATAATGAAATAGGCCAGCTCTACCAAGAGCTGGATAATATGCAGCGTGCACTCATTGAAACCGTTTCAGAGCTTCATAGTAATAGCCGCCATATTTTCGATAGCGCTCAACGCCTGGCGCTAGGCAATGAAGACCTTGCTATCCGAACGCGCCAGCAAAACGCATCCCACGAAACGACCGCGGCTAACCTGGATGAGCTGACAGAGAACGTTGCCACCACCGCTGGTTTTGCCGCCGATGCAACCCAACTAACGTCTACGGCGGCATCACAAACCCAAGATGGTAGCCAGATAATGACCAACTTCCTGACCACCATGGAGGAGATTCACGCACGCTCAAAAGAAGTCGATGAGATTGTTAATGTTATTGACTCCATCGCTTTTCAAACCAATATTCTTGCGTTAAACGCCTCTGTAGAGGCCGCTCGCGCTGGCGAACAAGGCCGAGGCTTTGCCGTCGTGGCGGGCGAAGTACGCCAACTAGCCTCACGCAGCGCTGAAGCTGCGCGCCAAATCCAAACCTTGCTTGCCACATCAGGCAACAGTATTGAGCGTGGCCATACCTTATCCAATAAGGCCAGCCACGGCATGAACGCGATTGTTGAAACGACCGAACAAGCCAATAGCATCATGCTTCAGATCGCTGATGCGGCTAATGAGCAGCACCGCCACATTGAACATCTGAATTCAACACTGCACGAACAGACCCAGGTGAATCGAGCCAATACCAAGCAGGTTGAAGCTACTGCCCAGGATGCAATGTCGCTTGAAGCCGCTGCAGAAAGGATGCGTGAACAGGCCGCGCGCTTTAAAGTCGGAGAGATATCCAGCGATGATTTTATTTGGCAGGCCTCTCCGCCAACACCTGACTTATCCAATACCCCCACATCGGATAATATTCAGCGAGCGCCTGCCTTGCTACAGTAAAGGACTAACGACGCAAGGAGTAATGAATGGCCACTAGCCTGCTAACACAGCTTAAAGAAATGACCTCGGTAGTCGCCGATACCGGCGACCTTGAAGCCATCCGACGTTTTGCGCCACAAGATGCAACGACGAACCCTTCACTCATCCTACAAGCCGCTCAGCAAGAGCAGCGCCGCGCCCACTTGGCCGCTATTGCCAAGGAAAGCAAGGATATTGATGATGCGGTTGACCGCGTGGCTGTCGAGATTGGCAGTGAAATTAGTGAACTGGTGCCCGGCTACGTATCCACCGAAGTAAGCGCTCGGCTTTCATTCGACCGTGATGCCACTATTGCGCGCGCGCATTCACTGATCGAGCGGTACGCCCAAAAGGGCGTGGGCCATGAGCGCATATTAATCAAGATGGCCTCCACTTGGGAGGGTATTCAGGCAGCGCAACAGCTTGAGCGTGAAGGCATCCGCACCAACCTCACGCTGCTGTTTGGTTTTGCTCAGGCTCAAGCATGTGCCGATGCAGGCGTCACTTTGATTTCGCCGTTTGTCGGGCGCATCCTCGATTGGCATAAATCTCGTCAGCCTGAAGCCGATTTTAACGGTAACAATGACCCAGGCGTACAGTCTGTCAAACAGATTTACAGCTACTACAAGGGCCATAACTACCCCACCATCGTAATGGGCGCAAGCTTTCGTAATATCGGCGAGATTGTATCTCTGGCAGGCTGTGACCGTCTGACCATTTCGCCCAAGTTGCTTACCGAGTTGGATGAACAGCAGGGTGAACTAACTCGCCAGCTAACGCCGATGGGCGCGAGTAGCTCAGCGGACGAGCCATTAACGCAAAGCGATTTCCGCTGGGCCATGAATGAAGATGAAATGGCGTCTGATAAACTAGCGGAAGGTATTCGCAAGTTTATGGCCGACCAGCGTGAGCTGGAAACATTACTCGGCACACTGCGAAAGTCATAAGTTATTAAATTGCGCCACGCTTAAACGACACCCCCCCACAAAAGTGGGGGGGTGCCAGTCGTCAGGGCCTCCCTTTCTTTATCAGGGAGGCTTTTTTTAATGGTGGGCTTCTGTATTCTGCGCCTCCAACATCTCAACCAACGGTTGGAACTGCTCGCGATTATGCTCATTCATGTGCATTAAAATACGATGCGCTTCAAGAATTCGCTCGCGCAGCCCATCTTCATCCGCAGGCTCTTCTGGCAGTTCAACAAGCGCATCGCTAAGCGCTGGCGGCTGTTGAAGCGGCGCCTCCATCAATGTAAAAAAACGCGCAAAGCCCATAACATCGAGCATTTTACGAACATCAGGATTATCCGCAATGATAGTAGGCGGGTGGGCCAAGCGCCCTTTTACAGCCATCGCCACCTTTGCAAGAAAACCCAATGCCGTTGAATCGACATTGGTCGCTTCACGCAAGTCAATCATTACCGCACGTAACCCAGGCGTTTCAGCCAGATGTTGTGCCTGGGTATCCAGCGTGGCACAAAGCGTTAACCGCACATCGCCACAGAGTTTTAAGACAAAAACACCGGAGTCGAACGCCGCTTTAATACGGCCTTCATCAATCAGCATGACCAAATCCGCTCACCATCATGATTGTTAGATCATCGGGTAAAGCACCGCGTTCCTGGTTCGCCTCACCCGTCTCCCCTGCTGCCAGCAGGACACTTGTTTTGGCTAGCCGTTCGCGCAACTGCTCAAGCGTGACACTTTCGCTTACTAATTGCTCAAGCTCCTTGAGCCGCGTGTCGAGCGTTTTACCCGGCAAGCATTCCAATACACCATCTGAACACAGCCATAATCGAAATTCGGCCGACAAGGCACAGCTCAGCGAAGGATACTCTATATCGGGGAAAAGGCCTACTGGCATCCCCTCTCCTTCAAGCCGAGAGAGCTTACTGCCCGCAACCAAAAAAGGCATCGGCAGCTGTGCACCGAGCGAATAGTGAAGAGTATGAGAGTGATGGTCAATAACACCTACAAACAACGTTGCATGTTTACCGATATCGGTCCCCTGCAACTCTCGATTCATAGCGGCCAACCAGTCCGGCGCCAAGCACTCAGGTTTGCGGCCGTCCCACTCATTCAGCCAACGGTTGCATAAATACTTTAATAGCACGGTCACAAACGCCGAGGATGCGCCGTGCCCAGAAACGTCTGCAAAATAAAACGCACTGTAACGGTCGTTGTAACGCTGATAATCCAGAAAGTCGCCGGATAGATAAAGCGAGGGCGCAAACCAATAATCATAGTAAACGCCGTTCACCACCTTGGGGCGAGCAGGCAATAACCGACGCTGAATATGCCCCCCACTTTGCTGGTCCATGCGCAGCAGCGCCAGATGTGTCTCCAGGCTCTCGTTTAATTCAGCGAGTCTTTCTCTATCACGGTCTCGCTCGATAGCTAACTCATTGAGCTCAATAGCCTTACGAATCATTCGTCGCAGCAGTTCAGCATGGCGTAGAGGATGAACGATATAGTCCACCAACCCTACGTCAACCGCCTTGATCAGGTCCGCATCCTGACGTGAGTCGCTCACCACCAACGTGGGTAAGCGACGCGTCAACTGCGACCACTGCTGCTGAGGCACCGAATGCGCATGCGCAACAATCAAAGCGGTTTCTGCTGGAAGATAGTCGATATTATCTGCAGCATATACGCCCATACCGTCACACGTGATGGCTTCTGCCAGCGCATCGCGCTCCGGACCGGGCGCGTCAATTACCGCAACCAGTTGCCTGGAATGATCCATATCAAGCCTCAATCGGCGAAATCGTCGTCACTAACATCGCTGTCGTCGAAATCACTGTCATTGAAATCGCTGTCGTTAAAGTCAAAATCATCCATTGCAAACGGGTCATCGCCTAACTCGCCGTCACTAATTTCAAACTGGCGGCTCTGCAAATAAGCGTCGCGCACAAAGCTGTAGCGATCACCACTAATCAAGTTTTCCCGATCTAGTAACGCGGCGCGTCGATCAATAATATTGAGCGCGCTTAATGCAAGCTCGGTGGTGTTATCATCCACGTAAACGATGGGATAGGTCATGATATCAGCAGGCCGACCCGTAGCATCACGTAACGTACTGGGTCCCAAAAACGGCAAGACAAGGTAGCGTGAGTCATCCCACCCCCAAGCCGCCAGCGTTTGCCCGAAATCCTCGTCGCTTGCGTTAATCTCCATCAACGTCGCGTAATCAAGCAACCCACCGATACCCACCGTCGTGTTGATCAAAAAACGGGATGTTGCCAACCCAGCGTTCGCCGGTTTTCCTTGAAGAAGACTATTTATGACCGTACGAATTTCTCCAAGGTTGGAGAAAAAATTGCTGACACCGGTTTGTACAGGGCTAGGCGTAATCGTGCGATACCCTTGGGCTACCGGCTTCAACGTATACTGATCAACGACATCGTTAAAGGCAAAAACGCGGCGATTAAAGCCCTCCCACGGATCATCCGGATTCGCATCTTGAGCCATTTGCGTGCTGGCACAACCGCTAGCCGCCATGGTGATAAGCAGCACAGCTGGTAGAGCTGCGTTACGCAGTGAAAAAGTGGGGGCTTGCCTGGCTAACAACCGCAGCATGGTTATTCCTCTTCAAAAACTAACGTACTATCACTGACGTCGTACTGTTACTGACGTCGAACTACGACGCTCCCTGCGCTGTAGCCTGCTCCAAAGGAGCAAATCACACCAATGTCGCCCTCCACCATATCCTCATGATGTAAATGAAAGGCAATAATGGAGCCAGCGGAGCTTGTGTTTGCATAGCGGTCTAAAATGATGGGCGCTTGCGCCTCACTGGGCTCAAAACCCAATACTCTGCGAGCGATAAGATCGTTCATATGGCGGTTAGCCTGATGCAGCCACATTTTTTTGAGATCACTTCCCGATAGCTCCAACGACGTCAAGTGATCTGTAATCAACTGGGCTACCATGGGACATACTTCTTTGAAAACTCGCCGCCCTTCTTGCACAAAGAGCTTATCAATTGCTAACGGATCACTGTCCGTAACACGGTTTAAAAAGCCGGCATTATTGCGAATGGCATTGGAAAACTGGGTAATAAGCCGCGTACCTATAATTTCAAAGCGCTCATCGGCCACTGCATCGACACTGTTTTCCAGGACCACAGCGGTGCAAGCATCGCCGAAAATAAAGTGGCTGTCACGGTCTCGAAAGTTTAAATGTGCCGAACAGATTTCCGGGTTCACTACCAGTGCGCGCTTAATACTGCCGGACACAATAGCATTAGCGGCCGATTCAAGGGCAAACGTAGCAGAGCTGCAAGCCACGTTCATATCAAATCCATAACCCTTGGCACCCAGCATCTGCTGCACTTCTACCGCTAACGCAGGATAGGCACGTTCCATATTGGAGCAAGCCACAATCACCAGTTCGATGTCACCAGGTGCTACCTGGGCCTTTTCCAGCGCTTGGCGTGCAGCAGAGACGGCCATGTCACACTGAAGAGAGGGCTCGTCATTTTGACGTAATGGCAGCCGGGGACACATCCGCTCAGGATCTAAAATACCTGAAGCATCCAATACGTAACGACTTTTAATACCAGAGGCTTTTTCGATGAACTCGCTGCTGGAGTGGGCCAGCGGCTCACGCTCACCCCGTGCAATCGCATCCGCATGACACGCATTTTCGTTATCCACCCACGTATTAAATGCAGCCACCAGCGCCGCATTATCAATGGCGTGTTCCGGTGTATAAAGCCCTGTCCCGGTTATCACCACGTTTGTCATGCCTATCTCCTCTAAGCGGCTTTTGCCCCTATTGCTTGCTGTTCAGACTCAGGCCCAAGGCTCGCGCTTAATATTACTGTGTGCGTTATTTGCAGGGTTTACCAGTCATCTTTTAAACGCTAATTATTTCTTGCCAACGCTTTTCAAGGCGCTTTGCCGATACAGGCATCAGCGTTCCCAACTGCTGAGCAAAAAGGGAAACGCGAAGCTCCTGTATCCACCAGCCAAATTCCACCAACTCGGGATCTTCAACACGCCCCCGAAGCTCGCTTTTACGCCGCGCATCAAAGCGAGTTTCAAGGGCCTGAACGTCATGCATCAGCATCTGGTCACGCCCGCGCTCACGTGCGGCTTTTTCAAGGCGGATGAGCGCGGCTTCGGTATAACGAGGATACTCTGTCAGCCATTGGCCTGCATCACGAATGAAACCCGGGTAAACCAGCCGCTGCATCTGTACGCTGATATCGTTATACACTAGGGCAAGCGCAAAATTGAGCTTGCCTTTAAGCACTTTACTCACTGCCAAGTGGCCTTTTAGCGCCGCCTCGACCTGTTCAAGCAGGGAAGTCGCGTAATCAACCAACTCTGCTTTGGTAGCGTCTAGGCGAGCGCTCAATTCGGCCGATGAGCGCGGCAAAGGATGCTGGGCAACAACTTGAGTAAAGACGGCTAACATCAGGTCATCCAGCAACGCTTGCTTGCTGCCCACTTTGGCAAACAGCAGCGCGCATTTTTCAACACCGGGTAGGCGCTTAATCGCTTTTACCTGGTCAGGCTGTTTGGCAATTGCCAGCCGGGCAACCCCCTCTTGATGCGCCGCCAATGCCTTTGCCGGATGATCAAAAAGTGCGACCTTAAACTCACTGGCTTCAGCCACCAACGCCGGGTAGGCCTCGACACGAATGCCCGCCTGCGTAGTCACACGCGAATCAGGCAATGGCTCCTCAGGCAGGCCGTCAAGCGTAGGCGCCTGGTTTGCCTGCTCGGCCAGCGCTTGGGCACCGGCACTGGCCGCCGCTTCAAAGCGCTGCTCCAGCGCTCTGACATCGCGCCCTTGGCCCAGAAGCTCTCCAGCATGATTGACGACTCGAATGTTCATAATCAGGTGGGCATCGAGTAGATCCAGCCGCCAGTCATCCGGGTGAACACGCGTTGCGGTACGTCGACGTATAAATTCGCCCAATGCTTCTGTGAGCGGGCGTTGATCAGGCACCAGGGTTTCCAACGCTGCATCGACCCAATCAGGAATGGGTACCACTTGGCGGCGAATGCTTTTAGGCAGCGACTTTAAAAGCGCAATGCACTTTTCTCTTAAAAGCCCAGGCACCAACCACTCTAATGCGTGCACTGGCAATTGAGGCAGCATGGCGGCAGGTACGGTCAATGTAACGCCATCATCGTCTGCGTTGGGATCAAAGTGATAACTCACCGGATAAGCCACCCCGGCAAGTGTTAAATGGTCAGGGTACTGCGCTTGGGTGACATCGGCAGCGTCACGCGCTTTCAGCGCATCCAGATCAAAATTCAACAGCGCAGGCGTCTGGCGTTCAGCCTGCTTACGCCAGTGCTCGAAGCCTTTACCATTGACAATATCGTCTGGAATACGCGCGTCGTAAAACGCAAACAACGCCTCTTCATCGACCAGAATATCACGGCGGCGGGCGCGGTCTTCAAGCGCCTCCACTTCGTCAATGAGTGCGCGGTTATGAGCAAAAAACGCGCCCTGGGTCGTAAACTCGCCTTCCACCAGCGCACGACGGATAAACAGCTCGCGCGATTCTTTGGAGGCAATCGGCCCATAGTGCACACGCCGACGCGCGACAATAGGCAGGCCAAACAGCGTTACTTGCTCAAAAGCAACGACCTGCGCGCGCTTTTGTTCCCAATGAGGTTCGCTATAGCTGCGTTTCACCAAGTGCTGAGCCTGCGGTTCGATCCACTGGGGGTCGATCTTGGCAACGGTGCGCGCATACAGTTTTGTGGTTTCAATCAGCTCAAATGCCATTAGCCACTTGGGCGATTTTTTAGCGAGCCCAGACCCCGGATGAATCATGAATTTTCGGTTACGCGCCCCCAGGTACTCGCGATTTTCCACTACCGTGCCCAGGTTAGACAACAGGCCTGAAAGAAGCGCCTGGTGTAACTTGCCTGAGGTCTTGCGTCTGGCCTGACGCGCCTGTTCTTCACTCTCCTCGTCATTGCGCGGTAGCGGAGCGGGAACATCGATCTGCATATCGCGCAGCAACTGCCTAAGTTGGCGGAACGTATCGTGCCATTCACGCATGCGTAAATAATTAATATAGTGCTCGCGACACCAGCGGCGCAGCTGATTGCCGGATAATGCTTCGCGGGCATTCTCAATGCCATGCCACAAGTTGAGCAGCGCGACAAAATCCGAATCCGGGTCGTGCCAACGCTGGTGCGCCTGATCGGCAGCCTGGCGTTTATCGGCCGGACGGTCTCGCGGGTCCTGAATGGCAAGCGCGGACACCACCACCAGAACATCACGCAGGCTACCGCGCTCCGCACCTGCTAACACCATCCGTGCCAAGCGCGGGTCGATGGGCAGTTTCGCTAACTTTCGCCCCAACTCGCTCAGGTGATGCTTTTCGTTGACCGCGCCCAGCTCAAACAGTAGCCGAAAACCATCTTTTACAAAGCGGCTGTCCGGTGGGTCTACAAAGGGAAACGCCTCAATATCACCCAGTTTTAGCGCCAGCATCGACAGAATGACCGAGGCTAAATTGGTCCGCTGAATTTCAGGATCGGTAAAGGCTGGACGCGAGACGAAGTCCTCTTCGTCGTAAAGACGAATACACACCCCTTCTGCCACCCTACCGCAGCGCCCCTTGCGCTGATTGGCACTGGCCTGGCTTACCGGCTCAATCGGCAGGCGCTGAATTTTTGCCCGATAGCTGTAGCGGCTAATCCGGACAAGCCCCGGGTCCACCACATAGCGAATGCCGGGCACCGTCAACGAGGTTTCCGCAACGTTAGTGGCCAACACAATGCGCCTTCCACGGTGGGCAGAAAAAACCCGGTTCTGCTCCTCATTGGAGAGACGTGCGTACAGCGGCAGAATTTCCGTCCCTTGCAAATCAGCCCGGCGTAACGTATCGGCTGTTTCACGAATTTCTCGCTCGCCCGGCAAAAATACCAGAACATCCCGGGGGCCATGTAGCCAGCCTTTTTCGCGCTCGATGGCTTCGATTTCGAGAACGGCGTGCAAAATCCCTTCTTGTAAGGTGCGATCCTCTTCATCTTCTTCATCACGCACCAAAGGGCGATAATGCACGTCGACCGGATACGTACGTCCTGATACCTCAACGACGGGTGCGGGTGCTTTAGGCGTACCGAAATGCGCGGCAAAACGATCAACATCAATGGTTGCCGAGGTAATAATCACTTTAAGGTCAGGACGTTTAGGCAACAACCTTTTTAAATAGCCCAGCAGAAAATCGATGTTCAGGCTGCGCTCATGAGCTTCATCAATAATGATGGTGTCGTAGCGCAGCAGCAAGGGATCGTGCTGGGTTTCAGCCAGCAAGATGCCGTCGGTCATTAGCTTCACTAGCGTGGTGGGGCTGCTTTGATCCGTAAAACGTACCTGATAGCCCACCTGCTCGCCAAGCGACACCTCAAGCTCTTCGGCCAGCCGCCCGGCAACACTGCGCGCCGCTAAACGCCGTGGCTGTGTATGGCCAATAAGTCCTTTACGTCCACGGCCTAACTCCAGGCACATTTTGGGGAGCTGAGTCGTTTTGCCCGACCCGGTCTCCCCCGCCACTACCACCACCTGATGGTCACGAAGGGCGTTTAAAATATCTTCCCGACGCTCAACCACCGGCAACTCAGCCGGATAGTTAAAGGTCACCTTCAACGCCTCGCGCTGGTTAAACACTTGCTGTGCCCGGTGAATATCGCGCTCCACCTCGTGCAAACCGTGACCAATCGGCTTGTTGTCGCGCAGGCGACGCGCCAGCCCTGCTACGCGCCGCTCAAGGCGCTGGGCATCACGCAGCATAACGTTGCTTATGGTTTCATTAAGCGTAGCCAAGCGTTGATTATCGGTAAGATCAGAGGGCATATCGGTGGTCACGTTAGGCTCAGTTTCCATTCGTTATTGAAAAGCAGATGTACCAATGGATATCGGTAGGGCAAATAACTATTCGGCCCGCTACGCGAGCGGGCCGAATATTGTAACGCTTTCACCAACGCGACGCCTAACCAGTGGCGTAATCGCTCATCAGTGCGTTATCTATTTTCGTCACTATAGACGCTTCCTCTAACTATCTGCCTCACTGGCCGCAGGCTTATTTTCATCGCGCAGTTCACGACGCAATACTTTGCCCACATTGGTTTTGGGCAGTTCATCACGAAACTCGATGAACCTGGGCACTTTATAGCCGGTAAGTTCTTTTTTGCACCAGCTGCGCAGCGTTTCGGCATCCAACTGACTGTTTTTGGAGACGACAAACAGCTTGATGACTTCACCTGCGTCGTCGTCCGGCACACCGACTACCGCCGCTTCGATAATATCCGGATGGGCGGCGACCACGTCTTCCACCTCATTGGGGTAGACGTTAAAGCCCGACACCAGAATCATATCCTTCTTGCGGTCAACGATACGGATGTAGCCGTCATCCTGAAGCACGGCGATATCACCGGTATGGAACCAGCCGCCCTCATCGATGGAGTTACGGGTTTCATCGTCGCGCTGCCAGTATCCCTTCATCACTTGAGGGCCCTGCACGCAAAGCTCGCCCGGCTCGCCCAGAGCCACATCATTGCCATCAGCATCCACTACTTTTACCGAGGTGCCTGCAACGGGCTTACCGATCGTACCCAACTGAATAGCATCGGTTGGGTTAAAGCTCACAATTGGCGAGGTTTCTGTCAATCCATACCCCTCAGCAACTGGGCAACCTGTCGTTTGCTCCCAACGCTGGGCGGCTGCCTTGGTTAGTGCCATACCACCAGAAATAGTCAGCTTTAGATGGGAAAAATCGAGCTGCTTAAAGTCGTCACGATTACACAGCGCATTGAACAGCGTATTTAAGCCAATAAACGCTGTGAACTTTAGCCCTTTAAGCTCTTTTATAAAACTGTCCAGATCACGGGGGTTGGTAATCAGCAGCGAATGATTGCCCGACTCCATTAAAAACAGGCAGTTCACTGTAAAGGTGTAGATGTGATAAACCGGCAGTGGCGCTATTACTAACTCCTCGCCCACGTTTAGATGCGTACCAATAGCGGCACGCGCCTGCAGCATATTAGCAATCAAGTTACGGTGGGTTAGCATCGCCCCTTTTGGCAGGCCGGTTGTACCGCCGGTGTACTGCAGCGCGGCCAAATCATCCTGTTCTCGGCTTACCTCAGTGTGATTTAAAGAAGCGCCCTTCTTCAAAACATCACGAAAGCTTAACGCGGTGGGCAGCGAGTAGGCAGGCACCATCTTTTTCACATGCTTCACGACCGCATTAATCAACCACCGTTTGGGCAGGCCGTGCAGGTCTCCCAACTCGGTGACCAGCACATGTTTGATATCGGTTTTATCAACGACGTTTTCAAGCTTTTTAGCCATATTGGCTAATATCAACACAGCCTTGGCACCAGAATCCTTAAACTGGTGGGTCATCTCCCGCTCGGTGTAAAGCGGGTTGGTATTTACCACGACCAGACCTGCCCGCATGGCGCCAAACACCGCCACGGGGAATTGCAAGACATTGGGCAGTTGAATGGCGATCCGGTCGCCCGGCTTCAAATCAGTCTCGTGCTGAAGCCAAGCGGCAAAGTCTGCTGAAAGACGGTCAAGATCAGCAAAAGTAAGCGTTTTGCCCATGCAGCTAAAAGCAGGCTTTTGCTGATACCGGCTTACTGCCGCGTGAAAAACATCTGTGACAGAGTTGTACTTATCCAACCCTTCAAGCGCTGGGCCGCGTAAAATAGGCGCTGTGGCGTGTTCGCTCATGGGCAATCTCCGCTATCCATGTCGATGTTATAACCGACCTTGTTATTGTCGCGAGGCAAGAGGGCCAACGATATACGACCCCAGACATGCTGTAAAACGATCGATTGAAACTTGTGTTTCAACTTTAGCCGATAAAGGGCCGAGCTCTTAACTTTCCTCCTAACCTTCCTCCCATCTTTTCTAAATGTCTACGTAACAATGTAGCGTAATGGGCAGTTCTTATGGACAGTTCTTATAGACAGTTCTTATGGACAAGCCCTTATGGACAGTAACGCGCCTCGATTTCTCCTTCACGCCACACTAAAAGCTCGCCGGGCACCATGGTGCACCAGGCTTCATTGTGGGTTAGCGGCTCGGTGGCTATAACAGAAACCACATCATTGGGTGTCGTGTGCTCGGCAAAATTAACCGTAAGTTCGGCATCAGAAAGCTCGGCATCACCAAAGGGTGCTCGCCGGGTAATATGCGCAAGCTTCGTCGAGCAGTAGGTATAGAGATACTGACCATCGGACAGCAACAAGTTAAACACGCCCAAAGCACGTAGCTGTTCACATCGTGCATGCAGCGTCTCCCATAAAGATTCAGGCGATGCCGGGGCCGTTGGAAAAGCGTCTCGCAGTTGACCCATTAGCCAACAAAAAGCATGTTCGCTATCGGTATTGCCAACCGGCGTGTACACCCCCAACGGTAAGTGCTGCCATTCGCTTAGCTGACCATTGTGCGCATAGCACCAAGGGCGGCCCCACATTTCACGCGTAAAAGGGTGAGTATTCGCCAGGCGCACACCGCCAACGTTTGCTTGGCGGATATGGCTAATCACTACGTTTGATTTAATCGGGTAGTCGCAGATTAGCCGTGCGATGGGCGAGTTGACAGAAGGATGCGGGTCACGAAACTCGCGGTACCCGCCCTCTTCATAAAAAGCGATACCCCACCCGTCGCGGTGCGGCCCAGTGCCGCCACCACGATGTAAAAAGCCTGAAAAACTAAAGCAGATATCGGTCGGGACGTTAGCGCTCATCCCCAACAGCTCACACATAACCGCGCCTCCTTCCGCTTTTCATTATCTGCATTAACCAATAACCGGTTCGCGACGACGCGTAGGCTGTGGGTCTTCAGCTTCCTCCTGTTTCACGCGCTTGGCGGGCGGCGCACTTGGCGGCCGACGCCACCACCAGAGAGCGATGCCTATCGCTGCGCCGATAGCAATCCCAGCGACCAGGCACAACAGGCTGCCACGCAGCGCATTAACGTTATGCTCAAGAAAACCAACCGCGGCCACCATCGCCGCAGGCGCCCAACCGGTATAGAACTCACCCTCTTCTACTAGCGGTAGACGAAACATCGCTGGCGTCCACATGGCGCCCGCCATTCCCCACGTCACCACCAGGCGCGGCAAACGCGGTAGAAACGCCACCGCAAAATAGATGGCAATGACGACCAGCAGCGAAATACCGTAATAACTTAGCCACAGCTGTGACATTGAACCTGTAAACAGCATAATACCCCTCATGTGGGTGCATGCACCCGACGTTAATTTCCCGCTATGGTACCTATCAATTTATGAAAGCACAGCCAGACACGCTCGCAGGCTCACCCGTCGCGCGCTATTATCGCGCTAATGATCCCAAATGGCACTGGTTGGAAGCACGAGATTCGCCTGATGTTAGCGCATTTTTAGAAGCCGCCAACCAGCAGCAGGCCCAATGGTTTGCACCGCTGGCTCCGCTGGCCGAAACGCTCTATAAAAGCCATCTTGCGCGCCGTGAGCTTGCCGTCACCAGCCTTGAGACAGCGCTTGACCACTTTACGCTCTGGAGCGAGACCGGCGCCGACGATGATTACCCTCACTGGTGGCGTTTCCCAAACGGGCAACCGGCACAGCGTGAATGTTTTTTTGATGTTCAAGCCCGTGCTGCGGATGAAGAATTTTATGACATGGGCGATATGGCACTCTCTCCTGACGAGCAGTGGCTCGCCTGGACAGAGGACACACAAGGAGACGAGCGCTACACGCTTTGGATAAAATCGCTGCCCAGCGGCGAGCCTGTCTCTCTGCTCAGCGATATTGGTGCGGGCTTATGTTGGGCTGAAGACCAGACAGCAAGCTCGGCAACTCTCTTTTTTACTCGATTTGATGCAACCCAACGCCCTGACAGTATTTGGCAAGTATCGCTCCCTTTTAACGCACCTGCACAGCACTCAGCGCCTACTCTGGTGCTGCGTGAAAAGGACCCTGAGTTTTGGCTGGGCATTGGCAAAACCCGCTCGCGCCAGTGGTTACTGATCGAAAGCGGCTCGAAAGATACCAACGAGATTTACGCGCTGCCCGCGCATCGGCCATCGGCCGTGCCACTCTGTGTGCAGCCCCGTCAATCCGGCGTTGAGTACACGATTGATCACCGGCCAGGCACCTTTTACCGCGTCCATAACCAGACAAGCGCGCATTTTCAGCTCGACTTCCTGGACGAACCAGCCCTGGGCAACCCTGAAGCACGCTGGCAGCCGCTTATTGCGCCGCGCGATGACACCACACTGGAAGGTATTGATGCGTTTTCCTGGGGGCTGATTATCGCAGAGCGCGACCATACCCAAGCGCAGGTAGTGCTGCGTCGCTGGGTGTTGGATGCACAGCATCATCGCTTGGTTGACGACTACCTTAGCCTGCCAGAGCAACCTTGTTCCCAATCACTTGAAGATGCGCCGCATTTTGACACCCAGGAATTACGCTTACGCGAGGAGTCCTTTACACAGCCCCCCAGCTGGTTTGCGCTTGATCTTGCCAATGGCGAGCGAACACTCCTTAAGCGCGTTCCCGTTTATGGTGGTTTAACACCGGAGCAGTTGGTAAGCCGCCGAATATGGGCCACCAGCGCAGATGGCGAGCAAGTACCGGTCTCTATCGTAATGCGTGCGGACCTGGTCGGCGAGCCATTACCCACGCTACTTTATGGCTACGGTGCTTACGGGGAAGCGCTTGACCCGTGGTTTTCTATTGCCCGCCTGGAGTTGCTTGAACGCGGCGCCGCGTTTGCAGTTGCCCATGTGCGCGGCGGTGGCGAGCGGGGTGAACCCTGGTACTTGCAGGGTAAAATGGCGCATAAGGAGAATAGCTTTAACGACTTTCTGGCCGCGCGGGATGCGCTGGTGGAGTGCGGAGTAAGTGATCCTGCGCGAGTAGTCGCTTACGGCGCCAGCGCTGGCGGTTTATTGGTCGGCACGTGTGTTAATCGTGCTCCCAGGGCTTTTTGTGCCGCTGTGCTTGATGTGCCGTTTTTGGATGTCTTACGCACGATGCAAAACCCCGAACTTCCCCTAACCACCGCTGAGTATAGCGAATGGGGAAACCCCGAAACACCCGAAGTGGCCGAACGCATTCGTCACTACTCGCCCATGGACAATATAACGGCCCAAGAGTATCCCGCGCTTTGGATTGAAGGCAGTTGGTTTGATACACGGGTGAGCTACTGGGAGCCTGCCAAATATTACGCGCAAGTCACCCAACAGCAGCTAGGCAGCGCCCCTGTTTTGATGCATACCGATATGAGCAGCGGGCATGGCGGTGCATCCGGCCGATTTAAAGCGTGGCAAGATACCGCTAGGCAGGACGCGTTTATCCTTTGGGCATTGGGGTTAGCCGCCGATTTCAAAGATAGCGCCATCTAAGCAGCCCACTGCTTTAAACCTCCCACCGTTAGGCAGCCTTCGCGCTGCCTTTTATTTTTTGAAAATACTTTCCACAAAAACCATTTTGCTTCATACTGAACTTTAGTCGAATTCTTTTACCTTTACTATTGGAGCAAGCAATGAAGCACCAGGACCACTTCCCAACCATTTGGGACATGCCGCTTAAGCAACCGTCCGCCAAGCCGAATAAAAACACAGCAGCTAAAAACACAGCGGCTCAACCATCCTTGTTCAAAGGCATAATGCTTGCCTTAAGAAATATAGCCAAGCACAAGCCCGTCGCCTAACGATCACGTCAGGCTGGATATTTGTGTGGACCGGCTTAATGTCGTCAAAAAGGAGAGGGCTGGGGCTGCCACTAGCAGGATGGTTACTTACATGGGCAGTACAGCAATAATGTGGGATTCAAGTTCTCGTTCGGGCACATCGTCTTGAGAGACCGCAAAGCTACGCACGCTGATGCCTTTACGGTGCACGCGCTCCGCATCATTACTCAGCAGCGGATGCCAGCCAGCTAACTTCCGCCCTTCGGATACTCGGCGATACGCGCACGAAGCGGGCAGCCAGGTAAACTCTTTTACCAGTGCAGGCGTCAGTTGGGTGCAGTCAGGCACACTATCAAAGCGATTCGGGTAATCACTGCATTGGCAGCTTTGAATATCCAGCAGGCGGCAGGCGACGTTCAAGACGGCCAGCTCCTGCGTTTCATCATCATGTAGCTTTAACAGGCAACACTGCCCGCAGCCATCGCAAAGTGCCTCCCACTCTTGCGGGGTAAGCTCTTCCAGCGTGTAACGCTCCCAAAAGCGCTCGCGCATTCCGGTTTCCATCCTTACTCCTCTTGCGGGTTATACGCGTAACTTACAGCCCATCGCTGCTTAACGTGGCGCTTAACGCTGGCCATAGCGAATGATAATCCGCTTCCAGTAAACGATAGTCGCTTTGCAGCCAAGGGATGAGTTCAGCAAGCCGATTTGGTCCTGACAAGCGCTGACCAAGACCCGCAACTGCCTTGCAGGTAAAATCAAAATCGGCGTAATTTCTTAGCCAATCATGCTTGATCATAAAGGGCATCATCCCCTCCAGCCGATTGGGCGCCGGTCTCGCTGACAACAGGCGATAACAGCGCTCTACCATTTGCTGCTGCTCAAGCAAGCCGGCCTTATCTCGCGCTAAAAAATGATCCCACACAATATCCAGTGCAATCCCAGCGTAGCGTTGCTTACCTGCAGGCGCCCGATGTTTCGCATTTAGCACGCTTGGATGCTGGTCGACCCAGGCATCCACTTTACGGTGATGCTGTATGCCGCTCGCGACATCCGCTGGCCAATCACCCAGATGGCTACCTTTAACACCATCGGCAATCAGGTTGCCGTAAAGAAAATCATCACTCCCTTCACAGGCAAGCCAGGCATGGGCCAGGAAATTCACGGTAGCGGCTACTGCGCCGCATCGCGCGCGTTTAATTGCGCGCGATGTACATCAAGCAAGTAATCCTCTTTTGCAGGCGGCATCTGCAGATAAAAGCCCTGCTCATCAATAGCGGCTATAACGTCATCAACATTTACTCGGGCCAGTTTTTTATCGGCGGTGAGAATCATGGTGAATACCGCAACGGGCTTTCCAAACGTTGCAAGCAGCGCCTCAGGAACGGGCGTGAGCCCTTTGCGCTTATCAACGTATAAATACATTTCATCTTTTCGCGAGCTTTTAAAAATCTCACAAAGCAGCTTGTCACTCATTTAGACAACTCCTTTAATGCCTGCTCAAGCTCATCGGCGAAACATTCGCCCCGCCATCCTTGTGGCAGAGTTAAAGGCTGGCTTGCCATGTCCTGCATAACCAACGCCTCAATATCACGGCGGCGCATCAACACTTCAGACGCCATGCCAAGCCCGGCCGCTTTCGTGTTAATAACGGATTTTAGGGCTTTGAAACGTTGTTTAAAGGCGGGCTGCATCGGGTCCGGCCAACGCGCCAACAGCTCATTTTCGTCGCAGTGCTGGGCCTTTTTAACCATTGCCAATAGCGTGTCGCCCTCTTTTTTGACCAACGCTGGCTTAAAGCCTTCCACCTCGGCCAACTCATAGCGATTTTTCGGCATGGCGTCAGCAGCCGCAAACAGCAACTTGTCACTAATAAGCCAATTGCGCGGCAAATTACGCCGCCGTGTTTCGCCTTCCCGCCAAATGGTCATCAGGCGATAAGCTTCTAATTGGCGCGGATCAAGCCGCCATAGCTGACGGTGACGGGCGTACCACTGGCCATCCGCTTCAACACTGCGCCCGGCCTGTTCGATCAAACTGGCACACTCTTCATGCAGCCATTGGCCGCGGCCTAACCCTTCCAGTCGTTCAGCCTGATGCGCCCATACTTGAAGCAGGTAAATAACATCCAACGCCGCATAGTCACACTGAGAGGACGTCAAAGGCCGCTCTAGCCAGTTGGAGCGTGTCTCCTCTTTGGGCAGCGTTTCGCCTATCCAAAACTCCACCAGCTTTTGATACCCCATCGAGGGCACTTCACCGAGAAACCCTTGAGCAACCTGCGTATCCACCAATGGCGTTGGTAACACCCCGGCCCAATGCTGAAAAACTTCTAAATCTTCACTACACGCATGCAGCAGTTTAATGGCGCTATTTTGCAGTAACTGCCGAAAGGCGGGCGTGCAGGACGTGGCCAGCGGGTCAACCAAGTACGCAACGTCCCCGGCAGCAAATTGAATTAATGCAGGGACGGGGAAAAACGTGTTTTCACGGAAAAACTCTGTATCCAGCGCGATGACAGGGGCGTTGGCCACTTGTGCGCAGGCCGCGTCAAGCGCCTCGGGGCTGTCAATCCACTGGTATACGGGGGAGGCTAGAGAAGACAAAGCATACTTCCAGGTTGCTACAACCGCGATTGCGCTTGCAATGTTGGTGGGTTAATCGCTGGTAAAGGGCTGTCGGCCATTAAACGCACGGCTTAAGGTACCGCCATCGACATACTCAAGCTCACCACCCATAGGCACACCATAAGCTAAACGTGAAAACTTCACGCCGTAATGGGCCAATTGAGCGGCGATATAGTGCGCGGTTGCTTCACCTTCGACGGTTGGGTTGGTCGCCAGTACAATTTCTTCGATATGGCCTTCTGCTACACGCGTTTCCAACTGCTCAAGCCCAATCGCGTCAGGACCGATACCATCCAAAGGCGACAAGTGCCCATGAAGCACAAAATAGCGGCCCTGAAAGCCACCCGCTTCCTCAATCGCCAGCTGATCAGCGGGTGACTCAACCACACACAATAAGGCATCGTCGCGGCGAGGCGTTTCGCATATCGCGCAAATATCAGCTTCGGTCAGCGTGCGACAGCGCTGACAGTAGCCGACCTCGTCAATCGCTTTTTGAATGACCGAAGCAAGACGCTGACCGCCTGCCCGCTCACGCTCAAGCAAATGCATTGCCATACGTTGGGCCGTCTTCGGCCCAACCCCTGGCAACACACGAAACGCATCCATCAGTTGTTCAATAAGAGGAGAAAATCGCATTACTTAGAACGGCATCTTGAAACCAGGCGGCAGGTTCAATCCAGCCGTTGCTTCTTCCATCCGAGCTTTAGAGTTTGTTTCAACTTTACGTACAGCATCATTCACCGCGGCGGCTAAAAGATCTTCAAGCAGCTCTTTATCTTCTTCCATTACGCTTGGATCGATGCTGACCTGGCTCACGTCATGGCGTCCGTTCATGGTGACTTTAACCATGCCTGCGCCGGCTTCACCGTATACTTCTGACTGAGCGGCTTCTTCCTGAATGCGCTGCATTTTTTCCTGCATCTCTTGGGCTTGCTTCATCAAGTTGCCCATTCCACCTTTCAACATGGTGTGCTCTCCTGGCTAATTAAAGACGGGGTTGTTAAAAAACGAGTATCCGGTGCAATGCTAACGCTTGGCGGCCGCAGGCTTGACAGTTGATTCTATCAGCGTCGCACCAAACGCCTGCTGTAACTTCTGTATATTGGGATCGTGGTTCAAGAGATCAACAGCCTGCGCATGCTGCTCTTGATTCAACCGCTCTTCGCGCTGACGCGGTGTCTCACTCTGTGTCGACAGCTCGGCCACCACGAATTCGACCCGGCGCGGCAACCCTTGTTCACTTAATGCGCGCTCGATGCGCGTTTTATGAATCTCTGCCTGCATGGCCGCCTGACTTGGATCCAGGCGCAGCGTCAACGTATTGCCATCGTCGCTCTCCAGCAGACAGTTCGCCGCCAAACTGCGCGTTAAGCCGCCCAAGCCTAAAGAATCAAAGCATAGCAGCCATTTTGCATGGTCCAGCACTTCATTGCCGACGTCAGCGATGGGCGCTGTCTGCCCAGGGGCTGGCACGGCTTCTGACTCAGAGGTTGATACCGGCGCTGAAGCCAACACAGCCTCTGAAGCGGGGGCTTTGCGAGCACTTGGCGAAGGCGCTTCCGTTTGGCCGCTTTCATGTGCTTCGGCTTGCTCCACCTCATCAAGCGACCATGGCGGCGGCATTGGGCTATCCGCGGCAGCTGCCTCGTTATCGTCTGCTTTATACCCTGTTGAACCCATCCGTATTTCGGGACTATCGCCAAGCGCTTCCCCTTCAACACGTACATCAGACGCTGGCTGCTGGACATGTTTTTTTTCGAGCTCTGCTTGCGGCGTGTCTATATAGTCTGTGTCTGCCTTTGGCTGATCCCCAGTCCCAGGTACGGGAGCATCGGATAGAGAGCTAACCGCAGACGCGGCAGACGCTTCGGGCTCTGGTTGAACATAATTGCTGGCCGAGGCTGAAGCAGGTGACTGAGTCGCCGTACTGGCTGGCGCTGCGCTCTGCCCCACGCTTTGACTGCCCTCCGACCCTGTTGGCTCAGCACGCAGCGGCAGCGGCGTGCGGGGCGGCTTGGGCACGCCCTGCGGCCGGAATGCCAGCATGCGCAGTAGCGTCATTTCCAGCGCACTGCGCAAGTCAGGCGCGTGTGCCATATCGCCTCGGCCTTGAAGCCCTATTTGGTAGTAGAGCTGAATATCTTCAGCGGTAAAGCGGCTGGCGAGCTGTAAAATAGCCTCTCGATCACCATGACTGTTATCCACGGCGTCCGGCACCATTTGGGCAACGGCAAGACGGTGCAAAATAGCCGACAGCTCGTCTAGCACGGCAGCAAAATCAGGGCCCTGTTCTGCCAATTGTGCTACTTCAGCCAGCAGTTGCTGCACATCTACATCCGCCAGCGCGCTTACCAGCGCTAAAATATGCCGGTGATCCAGGGCTCCCAGCATCGCCGCTACATCGACATGGCGGACGGCGCCCTGCCCAAAGGCAATCGCCTGGTCGGTCAGACTCATGGCGTCACGCATTGAGCCTTCAGCTGCTTTGCCTAATAGCCATAGCGCGCTTTCATCGAAGGCCACGCCCTCTTCACCCAGTACATAGGTGAGATGCTCAACAACTCGCTCAGGCGGCATGTGTTTAAGCGTGAACTGAAGGCAGCGCGACAGCACCGTTGCAGGCAGCTTTTGCGGATCAGTAGTGGCAAGCAGAAACTTAACGTGAGGGGGCGGCTCTTCCAGCGTTTTCAATAGCGCGTTAAAACTGCTGGTTGAAAGCATGTGCACCTCATCAATCAGGTACACCTTGTAACGCCCCTGGGTGGGCGCATACTGCACGTTATCCAGTAATTCGCGGGTATCTTCTACCTTGGTGCGCGACGCCGCATCGACTTCGATCAAGTCGACAAAACGCCCTTCATCAATGGCTACGCAGCTATCGCACTGACCACACGGTGTTGAGGTAATGCCCTCATCGCCGCGCCCGTTAGCTGTGCAGTTCAAGCATTTGGCCAATATGCGGGCAAGCGTGGTTTTACCGACACCGCGGGTGCCGGTAAATAAATAGGCGTGGTGAAGACGCCCCTGGTCAAGCGCATTGACCAAGGCGCGCTGAACATGGGCCTGACCCACGAGTTCGTGGAATGTACGTGGTCGCCACTTGCGGGCCAGAACCTGATAGCTCATTGAGCAATACTTCCTTCGGCGGGCTGTCCTGATGATGCATCTTTCAATAACAGCAGGTGCCACAATGCGTGATAAAACGCCATTCTAGCGGCTACGCCGCAGCCCGCCAACCGCCCGAGCGGGGAACTCGGGCGTTATCGTTAGGCGTTATCTGCACCATCTTCCGCACCTGCCCGCTGGGCAGCTTCTTTAACCAGCTTTTCGAGCTCGCCGTTTTGATGCATTTCCACGACGATATCGCAGCCACCGACCAGCTCACCTTCAACCCACAGCTGCGGGAAAGTAGGCCAATTGGCGATTTTAGGCAGCTCAGCACGGATATCCGGGTTATCCAAAATATTAACGAACGCAAAGCGCTCACCGCAGTTCATCAAGGCCTGGACCGTCTGGGCTGAGAAGCCACACTGCGGCAGCTGAGGCGAGCCTTTCATGTAAAGCAAAATGGGATTTTCGCTAATTTGACGCTGAATATTTTCGGCTGTTGTGCTCATAAAAGTACTCCTTAAGTAAAGAACTAGCGCAACGAAGGTCAGTATACGCACGAAATAAACCGTAGATCACCCAGGCGCCTGACGCCTGCCTTAATACCTGAGTACGGTACTCGGCCTTCATCTTTGGAGACCATTCTACGCGTGCCGTTCGCGTTGCGCATCCCCCGCCGCCTCGCTAGGATGGTGTTTTTACGCGGAGAGAAGCAACCATGGCGACACGCCATTTCCTTACCCTGCTGGATTTGACGCCTGATGAACTGAGTTATTTGATTCAGCGTGCCATTAAAATCAAAACAGATCTTAAGGCCAACGGGCCGGAGTATGCGCCGCTGGCGAACCGAACGCTGGCGATGATCTTTGAAAAATCGTCGACACGTACACGCGTATCGTTTGAAACCGGCATGGCGCAATTTGGCGGGCACGCGCTGTTCTTATCTCCGCGCGACACTCAGTTAGGGCGCGGCGAGCCAATCGAAGACACCGCTCGCGTGCTTTCCGAGATGGTCGATGCCGTTATGATCCGCACCTTCTCTCATGCGGGCCTTGAAACCTATGCCAGCGCCAGCAGCGTTCCCGTCATTAACGCGTTAAGCGATGACTATCACCCTTGCCAGCTACTGGCCGACGTGATGACCTGGACCGAGCTACGCGGAAGCGTTAAGGGCCGCACCGCCGTCTGGATTGGCGACGGTAACAACATGTGTCACTCGTGGATTAACGCGGCGCGCCAGTTTGATTTCCATCTGCGCATTTGCTGCCCGAAAGGCTACGAACCACGCGCCGACATCATGGAGGCCGCTGGGGATCACGTCACACTAATGCACGACCCGCAGGCAGCCGTTCAGGGCGTAGACCTGGTGACCACCGATGTTTGGGCGTCCATGGGTCAAGAGGAAGAGCAGGCCAAGCGTGAAGCGGATTTTGCCGGTTTCCAGGTCACAGAAACCATGCTGGATCAGGCGCAAAGCAATGTACTGTTCTTGCACTGCCTACCTGCACACCGTGGCGAAGAGATCAGCCATACGCTGCTTGATGACCCCCGCGCGGTGGTATGGCAAGAAGCTGGAAACCGCTTACACGCGCAAAAGGCGTTAATCGAGTTTTTACTGCTTGGCCAGATTAGCGAATAAACCCGCATCAATAGCCACCAAAGAGCCCTGTTTGGTGGCTATTGATATTGATGTTTTGCATCAGATGGCGAGTTTTAGGCAACTATCACCCAAGAGCCATTGATACACACATACGAAAAAGCCTCGCTATGAATAGCGAGGCTTTTTCGATTAATTCTGGTGGAGCCTAGCGGGATCGAACCGCTGACCTCAACACTGCCAGTGTTGCGCTCTCCCAGCTGAGCTAAGGCCCCAATGCCGTCGCCCTTACGGACTAAGCGAGGCGCATGCTATTATGAAACCGGACCAAGGTCAAGAAACCATTCAAATACGCGTTTGCTAATTCTACTTTATAGTCAGCTGTGGCACTCTATGGGTCAGCGTCAGAGGCTACCTTCTGAGCCCACTATGTTTCCACGCAGGAGCCAGCCCCCTTGATCAACGTTCTAATCGCCGATGATCATCATCTGGTAAGAACCAGTATTGCTCATCTGCTAAATGAAGAGAGCGATATCAAAATTGTCGGTGAGGTCGACGATGGCGAAAGCGCAGTCACCCAGTGCCGTCATTTAAAACCGGACATTGTCCTGATGGACATACGCATGCCGGGGATAGGCGGGCTGGAAGCAACGCGCCGCATCCATCGTACGATGGAAGATATCAAGGTACTGATCTTAACGGCGCACATGGAAGACAGCGTACTACGCCGCATGTTGGAGGCTGGCGCATCCGGTTTTTTAAGCAAGGGCGCCGGCGCAACAGAAATGACCGATGCGATCCGCCAGGTATTTCATGGTCGTCGCTACGTCAGCCAAGAGATAGCCCAGCGCTTGGCCTTGTCTCACTTTACTAACGAAGACAACCCGTTTAGCCATCTCTCCCATCGCGAGCTACAAATTGCATTAATGATCGTCAACTGTCAGCGCGTTCAGGATATTTCTGACCGTTTGCATTTGAGTCCCAAAACCGTGAATACATACCGCTATCGGCTATTTGATAAACTTCAGGTGGCCACCGATGTCGAACTGACACACCTGGCACTACGTCATGGCCTAGTGGATGGCTTTGACGCCAGTCAGGGATAAACCTAACATCCTTAGCCACTCCTCGGCGTTCGATACGGTGCAATGACATTTAATGCAAAACAGTTTTTAAGCTCGGTAAGCACCTCCCCCGGCGTTTACCGTATGCTTGACGAACACAGCGATACGCTCTATGTAGGCAAAGCGAAACGCTTAAAAGCCCGCCTTGCCAGCTATTTTCGTGGCCAGTTGAACACTAAAACGCAGGCGATGGTGGCACGGATTGCGGATATTCAAATCACCGTAACCCGCAGCGAAACCGAGGCACTGCTACTTGAGCAAACCCTGATCAAGGAGCTTCGCCCGCCCTACAATATTTTATTACGGGATGATAAGTCCTACCCGTTTATCTTCGTCACTGATCGCCACAACTATCCCAGGCTTGAATATAAACGCGCACGTCAACGGCGTGACGACGGCCGCTACTTGGGCCCCTACCCCAGCAGCGGCGCGGTACGCGAAAGCCTGTCACTCATGCAGAAAATCTTCCGCATTCGCAACTGCGAAGACAGTGTTTTTGCCCATCGCTCTCGTCCGTGCCTACAGCATCAAATCCAGCGCTGTAGCGCTCCTTGCGTAGACTACATTGCAAAAGAGGATTACCGCCGCGACGTTGAACACGCCGTTATGTGTCTGGAAGGCAAAAGTGAACACGTAACCCAAGCGCTGACCGAGGCGATGGAAGCCGCCAGCCAAGACCTGGATTTTGAGGAGGCTGCCCGCTTCCGTGACCAGATACAGCAATTACGCCAGCTACAGCAGCGCCAGTTTGTCGATAACCAGAACGGCGATGCCGATATTTTCGCGCTCGCCCAACGGCCAGGCGCGCTAGGCGTTTCGGTGTTAAGCGTTCGCGATGGGCGCATGCTCGGCGCCCGCCACCATGCGCCCAAAAACGGTCTAGACCTTTCCCCAGAAACCCTACTGACCGAGGTGGTGAGCCAGTACTATTTTGGCCAGCCGCATAACGTGCCCAGTGAAGTCATTACCAGCCATGCGCTGGATGACAGCGACCTGATTGCCGAGGCGCTCACACAGCAAGCGGGCAAGCGTATTCGTGTGACAAGCCAGGTACGCGGGCATCGCGCCCAGTGGCAGCAACTGGCGATGACCAATGCTGAGCAGCAGTTAGCGTCTCAATTGGCGAACCATACGCAGCTCACCCAACGCTTTGCAGCGCTTCAGAAAGCACTGGGCCTTGAATCCATGCCCGAACGGCTTGAGTGTTTCGATATCAGCCATAGCCAGGGTGAAGCCACCGTGGCCTCCTGCGTGGTCTTTGACCATCAAGGACCGCGCAAGAGCGACTATCGCCATTTCCGCATAGAAGGCGTGGCGGCGGGCGATGATTACGCCGCCATGCAGCAAGCGCTGACGCGAAGGCTGAAACGCGTAGAAAGCGGCGAAGCCATCGCCCCGGATATTTTGATTGTCGATGGCGGCAAAGGTCAGCTTAATATGGCCCGAGAGGTGCTCAACCAACTCGGCATTACCACGATCATTTTGCTAGGCGTTGCCAAAGGCACCACACGCAAGGCCGGGCTTGAGACACTCTTTTTGGAAACATCGGATAACCCACTTCCCTTGGATCCCGCGTCCCCTGCTCTGCACTTAATTCAGCATATCCGGGATGAATCGCACCGTTTTGCAATTGCAGGCCACCGAGCCCAGCGCGACAAGGCCAGGCGCACTTCTACTCTGCAAGACATTCCCGGCATTGGTCCTAAACGGCGCCGTGAGTTGTTACGTTTTTTTGGCGGATTGCAAGGTGTGCAGAAAGCGAGCCGCGCCGAGCTGGCAAGAGTCCCCGGCATTAGCGCCGCACTTGCAGAGAGTATTTATTTGGCCCTGAATGGATAAACCACCATTGGGCATAGATGCTAGTCGCTAAGGCGGATAGAATAGCCTTTACTACATTTCGAATTTAATGACTCTCCGGTAAGGATCGCCAGTCGCGATGAATATACCCAACGTACTTACACTGGCAAGAGTTGCCTTTATTCCCTTGCTCGTTGTGCTGTTCTACTTGCCTTTTAATTGGAGCATGCCGCTGGCGGCTGGCCTTTTTGCGCTAGCCTCGATGACCGATTGGCTAGATGGCTATTTGGCCCGCCGCTGGAATCAGTCAACACCCTTTGGCGCTTTCTTAGACCCAGTGGCCGACAAACTAATGGTCGTTGTGGCACTCGCGCTGCTGATTGAGCGCTACGACACACTCATTCTGACCTTGCCTGCGCTTGTCATTATTGGCCGTGAAATCGTCATATCGGCCCTGCGCGAATGGATGGCAGAAATGGGCAAGCGGGGTTTGGTCGCGGTTTCCTGGATAGGCAAGCTTAAAACCACGCTCCAGATGGTGGCCCTGCTGATCCTTTTGGCGCTGCCGCCCACACACGAGATCGCCCTACTGGGTGTGGTAGTGCTGTACGTCGCTGCGGCCTTAACGCTTTGGTCCATGATCCAATATTTAAAGGCTGCCTGGCCGCACCTTAGCCGCTCCATGTAAGCAGTTGATTCCTCGAAGGGGATGTTTGCATCATTGATGATTGACAACCGCTCAACGATGCGTATAATTCGCCCTCGAGTCGAGCGGGAATAGCTCAGTGGTAGAGCATCGCCTTGCCAAGGCGAGGGTCGAGAGTTCGAATCTCTTTTCCCGCTCCAACTTGGATTGTGCGGCAAGCAGGTTAGGTCGAGAGCTGGAACGCCAGCCCGGTCGAATCTATCTTCCCACTCCATCGACTCTTTAGGCTGGATGGCAGAGTGGTTATGCAGCGGACTGCAACTCCGTGTACGCCGGTTCGATTCCGACTCCAGCCTCCACTTTTGTGTTAAGTGCAACGATACACCAATTGCACTGCCCGGATGGCGAAATTGGTAGACGCAAGAGACTTAAAATCTCTCGGAGGTAACTCCGTGCCGGTTCAAGTCCGGCTCCGGGCACCATTGTTTTTATCTCCCCCTATGACTTTATTATCTGCGAGATCATTTTGATCGACGCGGATTTTTTTGCGTCTATACATCGTCAACGGCTAATGACTACGCGATGCGCTTACCTTTTATGCGCCATAGCGCCAGATAGCAAAAACAAGGAGCGGGCCGCATGAGCACGCCAACAACGGATGTATTAATTATTGGCGGCGGCGTCGCCGGGTTAACCCTCGCCCTGGACATTGCCGACCACCTGTCGGTGACACTGGTAAATCCAGCCCACAATGATAAAGGCGCCAGCCGATGGGCCCAGGGTGGCATTGCAGCGGTGCTCTCCCCCGAAGATAACCTGGAAGCGCATATTCGTGACACACTTGTCGCCGGTGACGGGTTATGTGATGAGCAGGCTGTACGTTTTACCGTTACCCACGGCCCGGCGGCTATCCAATGGTTAATTGATCGAGGGGTACACTTTACCCCGGACCCCGCCCCTGACGCTTGCTATCCGTATCACCTGACCCGTGAAGGCGGCCATAACGCCCGGCGTATTATTCATGCCGACGATGCCACGGGGCGCGCTGTGGTAGATACCCTGCAAGACAAAGTCGCCGCGCATGCCAATATTACCCTGCGCCGCGATATCACTATTTTAGGGTTACTCCAAAACTGCCACGGGCACTGCACAGGTGCCTATGGCATCGATACAGAGCGACAACGGCAAACACTCACCGCGACTTACACCACGCTAGCCACCGGGGGCGCTAGCGGCCTTTATCGCCACACCACAACCCCTACCCCCGGTAGCGGCGAAGGCATGATGATGGCTGCGGAGCTTGGCGCGCGATTAATGAACCTGGAGTTTCAGCAGTTTCACCCGACCAGCCTGTATGATCCTGACGGCCCCGCGTTTTTAATTAGCGAAGCGGTACGTGGCGAAGGTGGTTACTTGCTCAATGAAGCCGGTGAGCGGTTTATGCCAGCCATTGATCCTCGCGCAGAACTTGCTCCCAGGGACGTTGTTGCGCGAGCCATCGATGCTCAAATTCAGCAAGGCACCCAAGGGCATGTATGGCTGGATATCCGCCACCTTGGTGAAAAAGCTATTCACCACCACTTCCCAACCATTTTGGCACACTGCGCCTCGCGCGGGGTTGATATCACCCAGCAACCCATCCCCGTCGTCCCCGCCGCCCATTATAGCTGCGGTGGCATTGCCACCGATCATCAGGGCGCGACAGGCATACCGGGGCTTTATGCAGTCGGTGAAGCTGCCTGTACCGGCCTACATGGTGCCAACCGCATGGCCAGCAACTCACTATTGGAGTGCCTGGTGTATGCGCGTAGCTGTGCAAGCGCACTTCGAGAACAACATCTCAACGAATGGCACGCGCCGCCCATTACGCCCCTACCACCGTCCGCCCGGTTATTAAGCGTTGAAGAGCAGGACCTACTGGCTCAATGGCGCCACGAGCTACGAACCACGATGAGCCAACAGGTGTCGATTGTACGCAGCAACTCAGGATTGGCTGCCGCCCATGAGCAGTTGGCGTTATTGGATAAGCGTTTGGAACGCTTAGGAGCCGGGCAGTTTCAACCTGAGTACATGCAGTTACGTCAAGCAATCAGGCTGGCTCAGCTAACCGTTATCGCCGCATTGAAACGGCATGAATCACGCGGGTTACATTACTCTATGGATTGGCCGTCTCACCTTCCCGCCCCTGCGATTTCTTGTTTAACGCTAGCGGATTTAATGCCCGGCACGGTGGTATAAGCGGCGCAACAAACGGTGATGATGACGAGAGAAACTATCGGGCCACAGCCAGAGCCACTGTGGCCCCACCCACAAGCCCACCAACCAAGGCCCCAGGTAATCACAGCGAACCACCACTTCATCGCTCAGCTCTCCATAGGGCTTTCGCCAACGGCCATAAATAGCCGTATCACGCTTGCTTAGATAAAGCACGCCATGGACTTGCCTATGCAGAGTACGCCATAGCAAAAGGCTGATGACAAAGGTAATGCCGCTGCCTACCCAAAGCCCCAATACCCAGTAGCTCAACGAACACAGCCCCATCGCCAAACCCGAGTGAAGCAGGCCTGCCATTTTAGAGGGTACGATAGGCAGAATTATCGGTGTTTTCTGCATGCTCAACGATCATTTTCACCATATGCTTTAACGCTGGGTCTTCAGGCCATTCACGGTGCATGAGCCAAACAAACAAGTCCTGGTCTTCTTCTTCAATTAGGCGCTGATAAGTCAACTGCTCCTCTTCGCTAAGTGTGTCAAAGCGTTTTTCTAAAAACGGGATCAGCAACAGATCAAGCTCCCACATACCGCGACGCGAATGCCAGTAGAGTCGCTTACGTAGCACGGCTGCTGGGGATGTATCGTCGTTCAAGGTCAGCCTCTTTCATTGGTAAAAATGAAGCGTCAGTATACCTAAGCTAAAGGGTCGCGCCAGCGCCAAGCTTCGCCTATGCTGTTATTCAGTCTAGTACCTTGTTTTATCTGAATTGTTTAATATCAATTTGCACAGTATGCTGAATTCGAGGTTATCAAGGTCAGCCGCTATTATTAACGGCAGCCTTCACCGTTTACAGGGAGCCAACCGATGACAAAATCTGAACTAATCGAACAAATCGCGATGCGTCAACCGGAGCTATCCGCCAAAGAAGTCGAGACGGCGGTACGTATTATACTGGACGATATGACGGACGCTCTTTCCAGCGGCGGTCGTGTAGAAATACGTGGCTTTGGCAGTTTCTCACTGCATTTCCGTGAGCCGCGTACTGGCCGTAACCCCAAAACGGGCGACCCGGTCGAGCTGGACGGTAAATATGTACCGCACTTTAAGCCCGGCAAAGAGCTGCGCGAACAGGTAGATGCCAGCCGTGCGCTGGGTTACTAACACAGAGACCGAAGCCGCCATACTTTGATAATCTGTGACTGTGGGATGACGTCGCGCCAAGACTCATACACAATAGGGTCATACTGCGAACGTCACTGACTAGGAAACTCTCATGCGTTGGATTAAAGGGCTGATTCTCGCCATTATTTTGCTGGTTGTTCTACTGGTAGGCATCTTGTTTGCCGTCAACAATCAGCAAACCATTGCCTTGAATCTGATCTGGGTTGAACTCCCCCCCATCACACTCTCGGTATGGCTGCTGGCGACATTAACGTTTGGCGTCATACTCGGCATGCTCGCAATGATGGGGGTATACGTACGATTGAAAGCACGCCTTGCACGCAGCGAGCGCCATAACAAACAGCAGCGCAAAGAGCTTGATCGTTTACGCACCCAGGAGTTTAAGGAACTAGCGTAAATGCATGATGTCATGCTGCTAGGGCTACTATTGGTAGCGATTGCCATAGGCTTCGGGCTAGGCATTCGATACGCTGCCCAGCGCCACCGGCGAGCGCCAACAGCGCCGCCTTCTCAACTGTCGCGCGAATATTTCGTTGGGTTAAATTACCTGCTGAATGAGCAACCCGATGAAGCCATTAACACGTTTATCAGTGCACTTGATGTTAATAGCGATACGGTAGATACCCATATCGCGCTGGGTAAGCTCTTTCGCACACGTGGCGAGGCAGACAAAGCCGTCAGTATTCACCAAAACCTGCTTGCACGCCCGGCCCTATCGCATGGCACCAACGAACGCATCCAGCTTGAGCTTGCGCGCGATTTTATAGCGCTAGGTGTTCATGACCGTGCCCAGAGACTGCTGCACTCGCTGCTTGAGCAATCCACCGACGATGATCGCCGCTATGCGGCCAAGCAGCTACTGGTGGATCTTCTGGAGCGCGAAAAGGAGTGGCAAACCGCTTTAGAGGTAATCCAACCCCTGCTAAAGCAGCACCCAGGTATGCGGCGCCCAGCGTCACACTGGCTATGCGAGCTGGCCATAGAAGAGATCCAACAATCCAGCCGTGCGCTCGCGAAAAAGCATCTAAAAAAAGCCTTACTGCTGGATGAACGTTGCATTCGCGCCACACTACTGTTGGCGGATCTTGAGATGGATAACGGCCACTATGGCCGCGCGATAGAACGTCTTGACCATATTCCTGAACAGGATGCCGCGCATATCCCAACCATGCTGCCAACCCTTCAGCGGGCCTATGCGCGTAACGACGATATAGCAGGTCTGGAGAAGCACTTATACCGTCTACTGGGCCAGGCACCTTACACCAGCGTTATCGTTATGCTCGGCGAGCTTATTCACCAGCGGGATGGCGTGGATACCGCCATTGAATTAACCGGAAACTGGCTACGTGATGCGCCGAGCCTTGGCGGGTTGGACTATCTGCTGGATCTGTATGTCGAAAGCCAGAAGCTAAGCGGAAGAACGGCGCCGGACACTCGCTTATCACTGCTGAAATACCACACGGATGCGCTTTTAAAAGATCGTCCACGCCATCAATGCAGACGCTGTGGTTTTACGAGTGATGCCCTTGCCTGGCAGTGCCCCAGCTGCCGCCGCTGGGGCACTACCAAGCCGATTACCGGTGTAGAGGGCGAGTAGCCACATACATATCGTGCTACTGAAGCTCTGCTTCGATAGCCGCCAGCGCCGCCATGGGGTCAGACGCCTGAGTAACAGGCCGCCCTATCACCAAATGTGTACTCCCTGCCTGCATCGCTTCGCTCGGCGTCATAATACGCTGCTGATCGTTAACAGCGGCAAAACTCGGCCGAATACCGGGCGTTACTTTTAAAAACGACTCACCACACACAGCCTTTAAATGTGCCGCCTCTTGGGCTGAGCATACAACGCCGTGCAGGCCGCTTTGTTGGGTCAAAAGCGCCAAGCGCTCCACCTGTTCGGCGGGTGAAACGTTTAAACCCACTTCGCGCAGGTCGCTCTCCTGGAGGCTGGTTAATACGGTAACGGCGATTAGGTGCGTGTCTAAACCTTGGCTGACCAAACGCTCGGCGGCTGCTTCCATCATCTTGCGGCCACCGCTGGCGTGCACATTCACCATCCAGACGCCTTGCTCTGCTGCGGCCTGAACAGCCCCCGCCACCGTATTGGGAATATCATGAAACTTGAGGTCAAGGAACACGTCAAACCCGCGCCCATGCAGCGCTTCAAGGATAGCCGGGCCGCTGCGGGTATAAAGCTCTTTACCTACTTTTAAACGACACCGGGCGGGGTCTAGTTGGTCCGCCATGCACAAGGCGGCGTCAAGTGACGGGTAATCAAGCGCGATAATCAACGGGGATTCAGACACAACACTACTCCATACGCATTTTTAAGCATTATATCAGTCCAACACGACCCGCTTGTAAGCTATTTGCTAACCAGTACAAGCGAAAATCCTACAAACAGTGTCCTACATCACTGACAACAATAGGATAGCGAACGCGTTAAGTTAGTTAAGGCACCCGTTAGCACAGTGCCTGGTTATGCTACTTTTCTTTATCGACAAGAAGGAACAATACGCGTAATGAACATGACATTAAAAAGCTTGTTTGCCGCCCTGTTACTTAGTTTAAGTCTGGGATTATCCAGTAGCGCACTGGCTCAAGCCGTCGCGCCTATCAATGTTAATACCGCCAACGCCGAGCTGTTGAGCGAGCTTCCCGGCATTGGACCAAGCCGCGCTACCGCCATTATCGAAGAGCGTGATACCAAGGGAGAATTTGCAAGTATTGATGATTTAACGCGCGTCAGCGGCATCGGCGCAGCAACCGTAGATCGCATGCGCGACCAAATCGTACTCGAAGACTAAAGCCCTGAAGTAAGCCCTGCAGTAAGCCCTGCAACATAGCAGGATTACTATTGCCCGGCGGCAGCACAGCAGCTGTTTGCCGGGCAAGTGTTTATCACATACCCAACATTGAAAAGCTCACCTAACGACTCCTCTCTCTTCCGCATTACTGCCCGTGACCTCGTGACTAGGCAAACTTTTAAATCATCCAAAGTGACATGAATTGATCCACCGGCATTGCTTCAAGCGTCGCTTGGTTACCGCAGAGCTGGCTAATCTTTTCGCAGCGAAATGCAGGGAAACGGGTGGCGAGATGGCGCTCAAACTTATCGACCAATAGCGGCATTCCCTCTTCTCGACGTCGCTGATGGCCTATCGGATACTCCACTGCAACTTTGTCTGTTGCACTACCATCACGGAAAAAGACCTGTACCGCATTCGCGATAGAGCGCTTCTGCGGGTCGTGGTAATCCGCTGAATAGTCGCTATTCTCCTCGACCACCATTTTGTCGCGCAGTACATCAATTAGCGGATGAGCCGCATGAAAGCTGTCTTCATAGTGCTCGGCGGTAAGCGAGCCAAAGATAAGCGGCACGGCCGTCATGTATTGCAGGCAGTGATCGCGGTCAGCGGGGTTAGCCAACGCTCCGGTTTTGGAAATTATCCGAATCGCTGAATCATGTGTGGTAATCACAATGCGCTCAATATCAGCCAAGCGCTCTTTTACCTGAGCGTGCAGAAGTACGGCCGCTTCGCAGGCGGTTTGGGCATGGAACTCCGCCGGGAAAGCAATTTTGAATAGAATGTTTTCCATCACATAGCACCCAAACTCACGCTGAAAACGCAGGCGCCGCTCTACTTCAGGTTTAAGGCTCAGGTCTTTATTACTATGGCTAAAGGACACATCGTAAAACCCCCATTGCGGTGCGCTGAGCGCGCTGGGAATGCCCATCTCACCGCGCAACGCCATATCCGCCAAGCGAACGCCTCGGGAAGTGGCATCGCCAGCCGCCCAGCTTTTGCGCGACCCGGCGTTGGGTGCATGTCGGTAGGTGCGCAGGCTCTGGCCGTCTACCCACGCATGGGAAAGCGCGGCCAGCAACTGCTCGCGCGCAGCGCCCATTAGCTTGGCAACCACCGCCGTCGAAGCCACTTTCACCAACAGTACATGATCCAGCCCCACCCTGTTGAAGCTGTTTTCCAGGGCCAGCACTCCCTGAATTTCATGCGCCATGATCATGGCGTTCAACACATCACGCATCGTCAGAGGCGCATCCCCCTGGGCAACCCGCTTTTGCGACAGGTGATCGGCAACCGCCAGGATGCCACCCAGGTTGTCAGAAGGATGCCCCCACTCGGCGGCAAGCCAGGTATCGTTATAATCCAGCCAGCGGATCATTGCGCCGATATCCCAGGCCGCTTTTACCGGGTCAAGGCGTAGCGAAGTGCCCGGCACACGCGCCCCAAATGGCACCTGGGTACCTTCTACCAGCGGGCCAAGATGCTTGGTGCACTCTGGAAAACGCAGCGCCAGAAGCCCACAGCCCAACGTATCCATTAAGCAGTAACGAGCCGTAGACAGTGCCGCCGGCGAGGGAGTATCAAAGCTCAGCACATAATCAGCGATTAGCTGTAGCTCATCATCGTATTCTGGCCGCTCGTTTATCTCCGCTGTGACATTCATGGAGTCGCCTCCCAATCAATGCAGTGAGTTAAAAGCTGTCGCCCGGTACGCGTACCGCACCTTCCATTAGCACGCGCGCGCTGCGGCTCATAATGGCCTGATCAATCTGCCAGTGCCCGTCAACCAGATTGGCCTCTGCGCCAACGCGCAAACTGCCCGACGGGTGGCCAAACGTAACGGACTGACGCTTTCCGCCTCCGGCCGCCAAATTAACCAGCGTACCGTCTATCGCAGCGGCAGCAGCAATTGCCACGGCGGCAGTGCCCATCATGGCGTGATGCAATTTACCCATGGACAGCGCCCGCACCACCAGATCGATATCACCAGCGTTAACGGTCTGACCGCTCGAGGAAACATAATCAGTTGGCGGCCCAACAAACGCTACCTTGGGCGTATGTTGGCGGCTCGCAGCCTCACTGACATCCCCTATCAACCCCATACGTACAGCGCCATGGGCACGGATAGTCTCAAACATACTTAATGCTTTACCGTCGCCATTGATGGCGTTTTGCAGCTCGGTACCGCGGTAACCAATATCAGCGGCATTAATAAACACCGTGGGGATACCTGCATTGATAAGGGTAGCTTTCAGAATACCCACACCCGGCACATTCAGGTCATCCACCAGGTTGCCGGTGGGAAAAATCGCCCCCTCGCCGTCAGCCGGGTCCATAAAAGCCACGGGAATTTCGGCGGCGGGAAAGGTCACGCCATCCAACTCGAAATCGCCGGTCTCCTGAACCTCCCCATTCACGATGGGCACCTGCGATACGATAGTTTTCTGGATATTGACCTGCCAGATTCTCACCTCGACCACACCGTTTTCAGGCAGACGTGCCGGATCAACCAGCCCGTTCGCTACGGCAAATGGGCCTACCGCCGCCGAAAGATTGCCGCAGTTGCCGCTCCAATCCACGTAGGGCTTATCGATGGATACTTGGCCAAACACATAATCCACATCGTGATCAGCCGAGTGGCTTTTGGAAAGAATGACCGTTTTACTGGTGCTTGAGGTCGCGCCGCCCATACCGTCAATCTGTTTTTCGTACGGGTCGGGGCTTCCAATCACACGCAGCAGCAGCTTGTCACGCGCCTCGCCCGGCACCTGAGCAGCCTGGGGTAAATCGCTTAATTTAAAAAACACGCCTTTGCTGGTACCGCCACGCATATAGGTGGCGGGGATTTTTATTTGCGGCACATGGCGGGCGTTGGCGACATCAGTCATCTTGTTCACTCCGAAAAATAACCCGGCACTTACGCAGCCGTTGACTCGAGGAAGTCCTGGGCAAAGCGCTGCAGCACACCACCGGCGGCGTAAATTGATACTTCCTCGGCGGTATCCAGGCGGCATTTGACCGCTACGCGCTCGCTGCCCCCGTTTTGACGATGGATCACCAGCGTAAGCATCGCGCCCGGCGAAACAGCCCCCTCAACATCAAAGGTTTCGGTGCCATCCAGGCCTAATGTCGTGCGCGTGGTTCCCGGCTCAAACTCTAGCGGCATTACGCCCATACCAATCAGGTTTGTGCGATGAATACGCTCAAACCCTTCAGCAGCAATGGCTTCCACACCAGCAAGCGCCACGCCTTTGGCAGCCCAGTCTCTTGATGAGCCTTGGCCATAATCGGCGCCAGCAATAATGATCAGCGGCTGCTTACGCGCCATGTAGGTTTCGATAGCTTCCCACATGCGGGTCACTTCCCCTTCAGGTTCGACCCGCGCCAGCGATCCCTGAACGACATTGCCTTCTTCATCGCGGACCATTTCGTTAAACAGCTTGGGATTGGCAAAGGTAGCGCGCTGGGCGGTGAGGTGATCGCCGCGATGAGTCGCGTAGGAGTTGAAGTCCTCCTCCGGCAGGCCCATTTTCGCCAAATACTCACCCGCCGCGCTGTTAAGCTGAATGGCGTTGGAAGGCGATAGGTGATCGGTGGTGATATTGTCCGGCAAGATGGCCAGCGGGCGCATGCCTTTCAGGGTACGCTCTTTCGCCATATTGCCCTCCCAGTAAGGTGGGCGACGAATGTAGGTACTCTGGGGGCGCCAGTCATATAGCGGATTAACCTGGGCACGCGCGCTTTTATCAATATCGAACATGGGGATATAGGTCTGGCGGAACTGCTCGGGCTTCACCGAGGATTTCACAATAGCGTCGATCTCTTCATCCGCTGGCCAGATATCCTTCAAGGTAACGGGATTCCCCGCCTGGTCGATCCCCAGCACGTCTTTTTCAATATCAAAGCGAATAGTGCCTGCAATGGCGTAAGCAACCACTAATGGCGGCGAGGCCAAAAAGGCCTGCTGGGCGTAGGGGTGAATCCGCCCATCAAAGTTGCGGTTACCGGAAAGCACTGCCGTGGCATAAAGGTCCCGGTCGATAATTTCCTGCTGAATAACAGGGTCAAGCGCACCCGACATGCCGTTACAGGTGGTGCACGCATAAGCCACCACGCCAAAACCCAGATCTTCCAGCTCATTCATCAAACCGGCTTCTTCCAGGTACATCTTGACCGTTTTTGAACCAGGCGCCAGGGATGACTTTACCCAGGGTTTACGCAACAAGCCGAGCCGGTTGACGTTGCGCGCAATTAACCCAGCCGCCACCATATTACGCGGGTTGGACGTATTGGTGCAGCTGGTGATAGCGGCGATAATAACGGCGCCATCAGGCATTTTGCCCGCTTTCTCTTCTTCGCGTGCTGCATCAAGCCCTACCGCAATACCGCGCTGAACAAGCTCGGAAGTGGGCAGGTGCGCATGCGGGTTGGAAGGCCCTGCCAACGTCCGCGCAACCGATGAAAGATCAAAGCTCAGCACTCGCTCGTACTCAACCTGTGTCAGGCTGTCCGCCCAAAGGCCGGTGTGCTTGGCATAGGTTTCCACCAGCGCCACCTGTTCATCTTCACGACCGGTGAGCTTCAAATAATCGATGGTTTGGCTATCGATATAGAACATCGCCGCCGTCGCACCGTACTCGGGCGTCATGTTTGAAATCGTGGCGCGATCGCCGACCGTCAGCGCATCGGCGCCCTCGCCATAAAATTCCAGATAGGCACCGACCACGCGCTCTTTACGCAGAAACTCGGTGATCGCCAGCACCATATCGGTGCCCGTGATTCCTGGCTGCAGCTTACCGGTCAGCTCTACCCCGACGATATCGGGCAAGCGCATCATGGAAGCGCGACCAAGCATGACGCTCTCAGCTTCCAGGCCACCAACGCCGACTGAAATAACCCCGAGCGCGTCCACCATGGGGGTATGGCTATCGGTACCCACGCAGGTATCAGGATAAGCAATGCCGTCCCGGTTCTGCACTACCGGCGACATTTTCTCCAGATTGATCTGGTGCATGATGCCATTGCCAGGCGGAATGACATCAACGTTTTCAAAAGCCGTTTTGGTCCAGTTGATAAAGTGGAAGCGGTCATCGTTGCGCCGGTCTTCAATGGCGCGATTTTTCTCAAAGGCCCCCTCTTCAAAGCCCGGGTGTTCTACCGCCAACGAATGATCGACAATCAGCTGGGTGGGAACTACGGGATTGACCTTGGCCGGGTCACCGCCCTTCTCGGCGATAGCATCGCGCAGCCCGGCCAAATCAACCAGCGCCGTCTGGCCTAGAATATCGTGGCATACCACCCGCGCAGGATACCAAGGGAAGTCCAGGTCGCGCCGGCGTTCAATGAGCTGTTTAAGGGCATCGGTGAGAAGCTCAGGATCACAGCGGCGTACCAATTGCTCTGCCAGCACGCGTGATGTGTAAGGGAGCGTGGCGTAGGCTCCTGGCTGAATATCCTCAACGGCTTGGCGCGCATTAAAGTAATCAAGGCTGGTGCCTGGCAGTGGTTGACGATATTGGCTATTCATAAAAACAGACTCGCGAAAGGAGGAGCTTAAACAAGCCCGGCAGCCAAGCCGCCAGGCAGCACGCTGATTAATCTCGCGCTTCTATCGGCACCCACTCGCTTTTCTCGGGACCAATATAGTCAGCGCTGGGGCGGATAATTCGATTGTTGGCGCGCTGTTCAAAGACATGTGCGGCCCACCCCGTTAGCCGGGACATGACAAAAATTGGTGTGAACAGCTTGGTGGGAATATCCATAAAGTGATAGGCGCTGGCATGGAAGAAGTCTGCGTTGCAGAACAGCTTTTTCTCACGCCACATCACTTCTTCGACCCTTTCAGATACGGGATAAAGCACCGTATCGCCTACGTCATCGGCAAGCTTTTTGGCCCACTGCTTGATGATCTCGTTGCGTGGATCAGACTCGCGATAAATCGCGTGGCCAAATCCCATAATTTTATCCTTACGCGCCAGCATGCCCATGATCTGGCTTTCCGCTTCTTCTGGCGATTTCCAGTTTTCGATCATCGCCATGGCCGCTTCATTGGCACCGCCATGCAGCGGGCCACGCAGCGAACCGATGGCGCCAGTGACGCAAGAGTGCATATCAGAAAGCGTTGAGGCACACACCCGGGCGGTAAAGGTCGACGCATTAAACTCATGCTCGGCATATAAAATAAGCGATACGTTCATCACTCGCGCATGGAGCTCAGAGGCCGGCTCGCCACGCAGTAGATGCAAGAAGTGCCCGCCAACCGATGCAGCGTCGGTTTGGGTATCAATCCGCACTCCGTCATGAGAGTAGCGATACCAGTAGCAAATGATCGAAGGCAACACGGCCAGCAGCCGATCAGCAACGTCCTGCTGCTCGTCAAAACTCTCTTCGGTTTCAAGATTGCCCAGCATGGAGGTGCCGGTCCGCATGACATCCATCGGGTGAGCATCTTTCGGAATTTGCTCAAGCACCGTTTTCAGCGCATCGGGCAACCCACGCAAGCCCTTTAATTTGCGGATGTAGTCGTCAAGCTCTGCCTGATTAGGCAATTTACCTTTCAAGAGCAGGTAGGCGACTTCTTCAAATTTAGCCTTTTCAGCCAGCTCTTTGATATCAAAGCCACGGTACGTTAGGCCCGAGCCAGTCTTTCCAACAGTACACAAGGCGGTAGTTCCCGCACTTTGTCCACGCAGCCCTGCTCCCGCTAGCGGTTTATCAGCCATGACGAGTCTCCTGGTGTGCTTATCGTTGTACCTATCATTAATTGCAGATAACCGTGTTGTCGTGCGCGCCTCATTGCGGCTCTTCGCCCTTTTCGGCGAATAACGCATCCAGTTTCTGCTCGAAATCGTGATAGTTGAGGAAATCGTAGAGTTCATCGCGCGTCTGCATGGTGTTAACGACTTCTTTTTGATGGCCATTATCCAGAATGCTTTGATAGACATTCAGGGCAGCAGCGTTCATCGCTCGAAACGCAGAGAGCGGGTAAAGCACCATGCGACAACCAACCTCGCCAAGCTCGGCTTGAGTAAAGAGCGGCGTCGCACCAAACTCAGTGATATTGGCCAGAATCGGGGCATCCACTCGCTCGCAGAATGCCTGGTAATCGGAAAGGGTATATACGGCTTCAGCAAAGATGGCATCCGCACCGGCTTCAACGCAGGCATTGGCGCGCTCAATAGCCGCGTCCAGGCCCTCTTTTTGAAAAGCATCGGTGCGTGCAATCAGATAAAAATCGGGATCTATTCGGGCATCGGCGGCCGCTTTAATGCGATCAACCATCTCAGCCTGGGAAACGATTGCCTTGTTGGGTCGATGACCACAACGTTTTTGCGCCACCTGGTCCTCCAGATGAACGGCGGCGACGCCAGCACGCTGCATCTCTTTCACTGTACGGGCAATATTGAACGCGCCGCCCCATCCGGTATCAATATCCACCAGCAACGGCAGGTCCGTTGCACCACAGATACGGCGCGCATCCTCGGCGACATCGTTCATGCTGGTCATCCCTAAATCAGGCAGGCCAAACGAGGCATTTGCCACCCCACCGCCGGAAAGGTAGATCGCCTGATGGCCGACACGTTCAGCCATCATCGCCGTATACGCGTTAATAGTGCCTAAAATGGCCAGCGGGCGCTGGGCGTCAAGGGCGGCTTTAAAACGGGCGCCTGGGGTGAGCGTTGACATTAGCGTGTCTCCTGAAGGGTAGGGGCCTGCCGTTCCTCGGCAGGCTCAGATGATTGCTGTTTAAGAATCGCGGCATAACGGTCGGCAACATTGGCACGCGAGGCACTGACGTGGCGGCGCATTAATAGCTCAGCAAGTTCGGCGTCACCTGATTCAATGGCGTCCACGATCCGGTGGTGCTCAACAAAGGCACGCTGCGGGCGCGTACCGCTGGCACTAAACTGCGTACGATAAAGGCGCACCAGGTAGTACAAGTCATTGCACAGCAGGCTCATTAGCATCTTGTTGTGGCTGCCTTGCACAATGCGGTAATGAAAGTCGAGATCGCCCTCACGCTGATAGTAAGCTTCACCGCGCTGTAAATCGGCCTGCCCTTCGTGCAGTGCCAGCACATCACGAAGGCCTTGTATTTCCTCTGCCGACATATGCTCCGCTGCTAGCCTTGCGGCCATGCTTTCCAACGCTTCGCGTACATCAAACAGCTCTATCAGCTCTTTCATAGAGAGCTTAACGACGCGTGCGCCGACGTGAGGTATGCGCTCAATCAAGCGATGAGACTCTAAACGCCGCATGGCTTCGCGAAGCGGACCGCGAGAAATGCCGTACGTTTTTGAAAGCCCGGGCTCAGTGATTTTGCTGCCTGGCGCCAAGACGCCACGAACAATATCGCTTTGCAGTTGATGAAATACTCGCTCGGCTAGCGTGCGCACTTCAGGCGGCGCTATTTCAAGCGACGAATCAACAGAATAAGGGGCGCTAATGGATGAACTCATGGCGAATTGTCGACAATTAGGAAAGTATTCAAACTTTAGCTGCGCGCCTTTCTAGCGTCAACCATAGAATACTGGCGATTTTATGTATCTTTGGTTGTAAGCAAAAAGTCTACCCCTTCCGTCAGTGTCAACAATCTCGCTAAAACCGTTAGAAGCACATCGATTACATTGCTGGTGTCGGCCTTCAACGCCCTCTAAAATGAACGGCCTTTTACCGGCGAGGCGTTTGCTCCATGACCACGGCATTGTCGATATTTACTCTGCCCTATTCTTCTGACCCGTTAGCGCTGTTTGATTCGCTTCGCCAACGCCCAGGTGCAGTACTTTTGGATAGTGGCCGCCCCGTCGCTCAAGGGCGCTACGATATTCTGAGCAGCGACCCCTTAGCGACGCTGGAAGTGGACGCCACAGGCAAGTCAGTACTCACGAGTGAACAGCTCAATATAGCGGCTCTACCGCTAGGCGATTGCTTTGCTCAGCAGCAGTGGCTGTTAAATCAGCTACCGCTACAGGCTACAGAGGTTGATCAACACGCCTTACATAGCGAGCTGCCCTTTATGGGCGGACTGATAGGCTACTGGGGCTATGACCTTGGGCGCTCACTGGCGACCCACCAACAACCTCAGGTGACTCACCTACCTCAGGCGCGCCTGGGCCTTTATGACTGGTGCATCACCCTTGACCACGTAGCAAAGCGGGCGTGGCTGGTAGCCACCGCGCAGCGTCGCGAGCAGGTTCTAGAGTGGCTAGACCAGGCGCCGCCCAAACGGCCCCCTTTTGCCTTAACCGAACCCTTTCAAGCAGAGCTTAGCCAGAGCGATTACGCTGAACGCTTTAAAGCCGTTCAGCGCTATATTCTGGCGGGCGACTGTTATCAGATTAACCTCGCCCAGCGCTTTTCTGCTGCCTACCAGGGCGATGAATGGCAGGCCTATTTACGCTTACGCAACGCCACGCCCACACCGTTTTCAGGCTTCATGGCTTGGGGCCAACAGGCCGTTCTCTCTCTTTCACCCGAGCGGTTTATCAAAAGCAGTAATGGCGCGGTTGAGGCTCGTCCTATAAAAGGCACCCGACCACGGGGCGCTACGGCTGATGAGGATCTTGCCTTGGCCAATGATCTAACCAGCAGCCTTAAAGATCGTGCTGAAAACGTCATGATCGTTGATTTACTGCGCAATGACCTGGGCCGTGTATGTAAGCCGGGCAGTATCAATGTGCCCCAACTCTGCAAGCTGGAAAGCTACCCTAATGTGCATCATCTGGTGAGCGTAGTGCGCGGACAGCTCGCGTCCGGCGCCTACCCTCTTGCCTTATTGGCGGCGGCCTTTCCCGGCGGGTCGATTACCGGCGCGCCCAAGGTTCGCGCCATGCAGATTATCGCCGAGCTTGAGCCGTGTCAGCGCAGCGTGTACTGCGGAAGCATGGGATACGTTGATATACGTGGCAGCATGGACACTTCTATTACTATTCGTACGTTAGCGGCGGATGCCGGGAGGCTTCACGTGTGGGGCGGCGGTGGGCTGGTTGCCGACTCAGCACTTGAGGAAGAGTACGTGGAGACACTTGACAAAATTCGCCATCTTATTAAGGCACTGGAATAACAGCCGCCGTACTTAAATCAAAAAGGAATATAAAAGCCAAACCAAACGGTATTGGGGGGAACGACGGGCAGTTTGATAGCCTAGCGGTATGGTTCATTAATATGACAAGGAGGCAGCATGTCCTCATCGCTAGATGCGATCAATCGTGATTTTTCCGAGAACGATTTTAGCAAGAACCCACAAGCACTTATTGAGTGGGCGTTAACACAAGGTGAAAGGGCGATCTGTACGACGAACTTTCGCCCTTTTGAAGCCGTTATTCTGCACATGGTGACACAGGTACGTCCTGACATGCCGATTGTCTGGATGGACAGTGGCTATAACACCGAAGCCACTTATCGATTCGCCGACGAGCTAATAACGCGCTTGAACCTGAACATGGTCAGCTATATACCCAAGCGGACGCGCGCGCATCGTGAAGCACTCGAAGGCCCCATGCCGGGCATTGATGACCCGCGCCATGCGGCCTTCACCCAAGAGGTCAAAATTGAGCCGTTTGAACGTGCATTAAGTGAGATGCGCCCTGACGTATGGTTTACAGCGCTTCGTGCAGAAGACACGCCCGAACGGGCCAAAATGCAGCCCGTCAGCCGTAACAGTGATGGGCTGGTTAAAGTGGCGCCGGTGTTGCATTGGAGTGCTAAAGAGATGTATCAATACTTACAGGCGCACGACCTGCCTAACAACTTCGATTACTTCGACCCCACCAAGGTGGAAGAAAAACGCGAGTGTGGCTTGCACCTACAGCATTAAACCTTTCTCTGAAAATCTGTCATTGAAAAACCAGGTATTGAAAGACTTGGCTCCAGGTTAGGCCACAAGCCAAACGTACGACTCACGTTGTTAGCGGCTTGCCAGCGGTTTCGCTGGCATCATGCCCCCTAACAACGTGAGCGCTTAAAGCGTTAGTATCTTAGTAGGTACTTGCAATCCGTACTTGTAATAAGTGCTTGTGATAAGTGCGTGTAACAAGCACTTGTCACACATCAGTGCCACAAGCTATCAGTACTCGGGCAGCTCTATCCCTTCAAACAGCGCTTGTTCAAAGCGTGGGCCAGCAATGAGCGCCTCATCCACACGGTCTCGCGTCAAGTGTGGGGCAAAGCGCGCCAGGAAATCGTACATATAGCCACGCATAAACGTGCCCCGGCGAATGCCTATTTTAGTCGTTGAACTCGCAAACAGGTGGCTGGCATCCACCGCGACTAAATCCCCGTCCAACTTATCGTCTACCGCCATATGTGCCACGATCCCAACGCCCATGCCGAGCCGCACATAGGTTTTAATCACGTCGGCATCCGCTGCCGTTAGCACAACGTTAGGCGTCAAACCCTTCGCTTTAAACGCATCATCCAACTGGGAACGACCGGTAAATCCAAAGACATACGTCACCAGCGGATGTTCTGCCAACGCTTCCAGCGTTAAAGGTCCACTCAGTTCTGCCAGTGGGTGGCCTTTAGGCACCAGGATACAGCGATTCCAGCGGTAACAAGGCAAGAGCACCAGGTCGGTAAACAGCTCCAACGATTCAGTGGCAATCGCAAAATCGGCCTGCCCCTCACTCACCATTTGAGCAATTTGCTTAGGAGTACCCTGCTGCATATGTAGCGCGACTTCCGGATATTTCAGTGTAAATTCACTGATAATCGGCGGAAGTGCATAGCGTGCCTGGGTATGCGTGGTCGCAATAGATAAGCTTCCCCGCCGCTCATCACTATGCTCCTGGGCCACCTGTTTAATATTTTCGGTAAGCTTGAGCACCTGGCCCGCCAGGTTAATAATGGACTGACCTGCTGGCGTTACCCGGGTTAGATGTTTTCCGCTACGCGCGAAAATCTCAACGCCCAACTCATCCTCCAACAGCCGTATTTGCTTGGAAATACCAGGCTGAGAGGTAAACAGGCTTTGAGCGGTCGCCGATACATTTAGGTTGTGTCGGTTAACTTCCAAAATATAGCGAAGTTGTTGTAGCTTCATATCATCACCTCATTATCTATACCGATAGCAGGCAGGTCATCTAACGCTGGCACCGCCTATCTTGCACTCGCCACAAAGCACTATTTGGCATAAAAAAACACTCTATAATTCACTTATATTATAAGAGATGATCTCTATTAGCATCTATTAATTTTGTAATTAAGCACAAAAATAAGCGCAGATATTTGCCAGCAAACGCCGCGCCCGCTAACATCTGCCGACTTGGCGTAATGAAAGTGCGCAGGTTTAACGCGTAATGACCGTTGCTCCATTTGAGGCAACGACACTGCAAGAGCAACGCAAACGGGAGAAGCAAATGGCTAATAATGTTGACGTCACTAACGCTAATTTTGAGCAAGAAGTCCTCAACGCCGACCAGCCTGTCCTGCTAAAATTTTGGGCGCCCTGGTGTGGCCCGTGTAAAGTTATGGCACCGGTTGTCGATGAAGTGGCAGCCGAGCGCGGTGATAACTTAAAAGTGGTCAGCGTAAACGTTGACGATGCGCCTGAAATTGCCGCAGAACAAGGCGTACGCGGTGTACCGACCGTTATGCTGTTCAAGTCTGGTACCAAAGTCGCTTCACTGGTAGGCGCACAATCCAAGTCTCAACTAACGCAATTCATCGACCAAAACGCTTGATGAAATTGGCCACCGCCGGCACAACCGGTGGTGGCCGTGCGGCCCCTCCTGTTAACTCTCCCCCTCTTTTAGATGCTCTTCGGGCGTAGCACTATTTTTACGTTTCCACGGTGCGCGACCTGCATCTTGCTGGCTAAGATAACGCCCCGTGCGGTGTCTCCCAGGTCCCAGAAAATGGGCAATCCAGCGCGTCTGCGGATGGCTATCCAAAGCAATTTTTAGGGTCATGGTTAACACGACAGATAGCAGCATCCCCGCCGGTCCAAAAATCCACCCCCAAACAACCAGCGAAAGAAACGCCACAAACGTTGAAAGCCCTAGCGCTTGCCCCATGACACGCGGTTCAATCAGGTTACCGAGTACAAAGTTAATGACCAGGTAAGCGGACGCCAGCAGCAGCGCCTGTAGCGCGCCACCGTCCTGGGACACCAGAAGCAGCAGCACTGGAGGGATAGCCGCAAGTGCTGAGCCAATGTTAGGGATAAAGTTAAGCCCAAACGCCAGAACACCCCAAAGTAATGGGAAATCAACCCCGACAATCACACAGGAGAGCCAAATTAATACCGCCGTGGCTAGGCTAATCATTGTTTTTACGGCCAAATAGCGCTTTAGCGTTAAGCTGAATTCGCTAAATCGCTTTAAACTAGGTGCAGGGTTTTCCAAGGCACGCGAAACTTTTTGGCGAAGGTTCAGCGTTTCAAACAGCATAAAAATAACCAGCAACCCCACGATGATACTCTGCATCACCAGGTTGCCCAGTTCACCCAACAGCGTTGCCACCCAAGAAGAGCCTTCCTCATCCGCATTGAAAAAGACGGCGCTAAGCTCATCAGGGTCAATATTAAAGCCATGCATGGCGAGCGTATTAAGCAGGTCCCAATAGTGCTCGTAAAGCCGCTCCTCAATATCAGGCAGCGCCGCCACAAAGGTGCTAAAACTGTTGACGACCAACACGCCAATCAGTGAAAGAAACCCCAACAACACCATCAGGGTTAAAAAAGCCGACATTCTCATGCTTAGGCCACAACGGTGTAGCCACTGCACCGGAGAGGTACACACTACCGCGATAAATACCGCCAGCAGCAAGGGTACAAGTAAATCTGCCCCCCCTTTCATTCCCGCAATAATTACCACTAATGCCGCTAGCGCCAACGTGGCATTTAAGGGGATACTTCGATAATCCTCATCCGATAATCTCGACATAGCCTCATCCTTAGCTAGTTACCCATACATAATGGCGGTAATAAAGGTATTGCACAAACCGTGCAAATAATAAGCAACTGTTTTGCGTCACCTCTTTTACGCTGAACTTTCCCTGTAGTCGCTATTCCAAGCAAGCGTCTATACTTTTAATTGACGCGTACCCGGCTAGTCTTCTCTACCTCAAGGAGTTTCTCTATGAGCCCAGTATCGGCACGTTTACCGCGTTTTCGTTATGGAATTTTAAGTGGCGCTCTGTTGGCGCTTCTGAGCACTCCCCTCGCCTTTGCGGCCCCGCCTGCACCGCCCAGCTTAAATGTCCAGGCACAGTCCTGGGTTGAGGTTGAACCCGACCAGGCGACGTTCACAGCGCGCCTTTGGGAAAACACACCTGCCGTTTCTTCACTGGAAGATACCGACAGCGAAGCGTTAGGAGAAGCCCGTGAACGCCTTGAGAATCGTGCCAGCGAACTGATCGAAGCCATTGAAGCCCTGGGAATCGAGCGACGCGCTATCAATGCCGGGTCGTTGAACGTTTATCCTGACCATGTCGCTGCGCCACGTAGCGAAAATGGCGACCAGGAGATGCTCCAACGCACGCGCCTTGAACGCCCGTTCAGCATAGAGCTAACCGACCTTGATCAATTGGGCGATGTGCTCAACGCGCTGATCGGGGTGGGTGTGAATGCAATGGACGGCGTCCAATTTGATTTACAGGACAGAGAAGCCGCCACCGATGAAGCGCTGGTAAAAGCACTGGAGAAAGCTCGCCACAAAGCCAACCTGATGGCCAGCACGCTGGAAACCGAACTCGGCCACGTTCAGCGTATTGAAGAGACGCAAGCGCCTATGTTTCAGCCCCGCATGATGGCCATGCGGGCTGAGAGTGATATGGCCAGTAGCGGATCACAAAGCGATTACAGCCCCGGCACCATCCGTATTGATGCCGGGGTTAACGTCGAATGGACGCTTAAAGGGCCAGACGCTCCTGACCACCAAGATAGGGACGTAGCGGCTCAGGAATAACCACCGAGCCGTCTGCCTGCTGGTGATTTTCAAGTATTGCCAGCAGGCAACGGCCAACGGCCAAGCCAGAACCATTTAACGTATGCAGGAGCTGTGGCTTTTTCACATCCGGTTGACGGAAGCGCGCCTGCATACGTCGCGCCTGAAAGTCTTCGCAGTTGGAAACAGACGAAATTTCCCGATAAGTGCTCTGACTGGGCAGCCAGACTTCCAGGTCGTAGGTCTTCGATGCTCCAAAGCCCATATCGCCCGTGCAAAGTGTCACTACCCGGTACGGCAACTCTAACGCTTGTAAGATCGCCTCTGCATGACCACGCATTTCATCCAGCGCTTCATAGCTCTTCTCTGGTTCTACAATCTGCACCATTTCCACTTTATCAAACTGATGCTGACGGATCATGCCGCGTGTATCACGCCCGTGCGAACCAGCCTCGCTACGAAAGCACGGCGTGTGCGCCGTGAGCTTCATCGGTAATGCCGCTTGATCCACAATCTCATCACGCACAAAGTTGGTGAGCGGCACTTCAGAAGTAGGAATCAAGTAGTACTCGCGCTCATCATCCAGCTTGAACAGGTCTTCGCCAAACTTCGGCAGCTGGCCGGTGCCGGTTAGTGAGTCGCGATTCACCATATAGGGCACGTAGCACTCTTCATAGCCGTGCTTCTCGGTTTGGGTATCCAGCATAAATTGGGCCAGCGCGCGGTGCAGACGAGCAATGGGCCCACGCATAACGGCAAAGCGGGCACCGGTCAGTTTAACGGCCAATTCAAAATCCAGATAACCGGATTTTTTGCCTAAATCGACATGATCGAGCACGTCAAAATCGAACTCACGTGGTGTACCCCAGCGATGCAACTCAACGTTGTCTTCTTCTTTTTCACCTTCCGGCACGCTTTCATGGGGCAGGTTAGGAATACCGCTGACCGCGTCATCCCAGGCCGTTTGCACCTCGGCCAACTCACACTTGGCGTTATCCAGACGATCGCCTAAATCGCTGACTTCATCCAACAGCGGCTGGATATCTTCACCACTGGCTTTGGCTTTGCCAATGGCTTTTGAGCGCGTATTACGCTCGCTTTGCAGTTGCTCGGTCTGCGTTTGCAATTCACGGCGGCGCGACTCCAGCGTCTGAAGCCCCTCTTTATCCAGTACAAAGCCGCGACGAGCTAGTTGTTGCGCTAGCGCGTCCAGATCACCGCGCAGCAGTTTCGGATCGAGCATGAGTTATTCCTTGGCCTGTATTCAGTTAAACACGGCGCCAAACGCCAGTATCAAAGGCCCCTATTGTAGGCAAAAGCACGGCGGGGAGCTATGGGGGCGTTATAGCAACGTGCCCGGCAACTCACGTCGGCGATTAAATAACCAGAGGCTGCTTCGAAGCCGCAGCCGCCCGTAAGCGCTCACTTCGCCCACTACAAGCCCCCGCCCTTCTTACTAAAAAGTGATAAAGTGCGCGCCGAATCGTAATCCTGCTATTGATCAACCGTAAATAAAACTCCAAGGAGAGAGATCCGTGAGCACATCACAAGGCGCCTTCGGCTGGTGGAGAGGCATCGCCCTCTGGAAGAAAATTCTCGCAGGTTTAGCGCTAGGGATAGCGGCGGGCGCGCTACTGGGTGAAAACGCCAGCATCTTTAAGCCGCTGGGCGATATTTTTATCAACGCGATCATGATGCTGATCGTACCGCTAGTGTTCTCAACGCTGGTGGTCGGCATTACGTCGATGCGCGACCCGCAAAAAATGGGTCGCATTGGCGCCCGCACCATCGGCCTTTATCTTTTGACCACGGCCTTTGCTATCAGTATCGGGTTGTTGCTTTCGACACTGCTACAGCCTGGAGCAGGCGTTAACATCAGTTTTGATAGCAGCGTGAATGCAAGCGAGGCGCCTACCCTGGCATCCATTTTGATTAACCTGGTACCCCGTAACCCCATTGATGCGCTGGCCAACGGCAACATTTTGCAAATTATTGTATTTGCGATTGGCCTGGGCATTTCACTGACTCTGATTGGTGAAAAGGGTGAAGCACTGGTCGTGGTGTTCGATAGCTTTGCCGAGGCAATGTACAAGCTCACGGGCATCGTCATGGCCTTTGCACCTTTTGGGGTGTTTGGCCTAATGGCGCATGTATCTGGCCAATACGGGCTGGAAATCCTGTTACCACTCGCCAAGCTGATTGGCGTGGTGTATTTAGCCTGTGCGCTGCATGTTCTGGTGATTTACTCAGGCTTTATTCGCCTATTGGGGCGACTTAACCCAGTGCGTTATCTCCAGGGCAGCCTCGACGCCATGATGATAGCGTTCTCCTCCGCCTCTTCGGCAGGATCACTGCCGGTATCGATTCGCTGTGCACAGAAGAACCTAGGCGTATCTGAAGGCGTTTCAAGCTTTGTACTGCCAGTGGGCGCGACTATTAATATGGATGGTACAGCGCTTTACCAGGGCGTCGTCGTACTGTTTATTGCCCAAATGCTGGGTATTGAGCTGAGCCTGGTCGACTACGGCATGATTGTCGCCACCGGCACGCTTGCCTCCATTGGCACCGCAGGCGTACCCGGTGCGGGTCTTATCATGCTCTCTATCGTGATGGCTCAAATTGGCTTACCGCTTGAGGCCATCGCCGTCGTAGCAGGCATCGACCGTATTCTCGATATGGCGCGCACCAGCGTTAACGTGGCGGGCGACATTATGGTCACTACCCTGGTAGGTAAAAGCGAAGGCGAATTGAACCTCGACGTTTATAACGCCGATAATAAAGCCTGACCGCCCGCCCCACGCCAGAATACTCTGCGACGAGACCGTTGCAGAGTATCGCGACAGCTAACCAGGAGAGCATCATGCCCCACCGCCTTGAACAGGTATTAACTGCGCTGGACCAGCTTCACAGCGAAGACCCAAAAACGGCCAACGTGGCCGATGAGCCGCTCCCTGCCGAGCTGCTTTACGCACAGCGCATGAGCAAATGGCTTGCTCACCTTAACCAGACACCCAGCGAGTGCTTACAGATTGCTGTCCGCGCCCAGCACTTGCAGCGCTGGCAGGTAGCACGCGAAGCGTACCTTGAAGGTCGAGTAGGCTACTTAACCTGGCGGCGCGACCAGGGTATCCGCGCAGGCGACACTGCCGCCCAATTAATGCGTGAAGCAGGCTATAGCGCAGAGGACGCCGAGCGGGTTATCACACTCATCACCAAAAAGGGGTTGGGCCGTGACGCCGACGTACAGACACTTGAAGACTGCGCCTGTCTGGTATTTTTGGAAAACTACTTTGCCGATTTTTCGCGCAAGGTCGAACATGACCATATGGTGCGAATTATTCAAAAAACCTGGCGCAAGATGTCACCCCAAGCTCATGAATTGGCCCTGGCACTGCCCATGTCGCCTGCTTCTGCCGCCCTGGTAAAAGAAGCTTTGAGCTAGCATGTTTAGCGCAGGGTGCAGCCGGGCAGGCACTGAGGTAAAGTAGCGCTCTCTTTTTTTGATGCCCCGGCACTGACGGCTTGAACGATTATGATTGCATCGCTGGACTCTCGAACCGCCCCGTTTGAACGCTTGGCCTCCCACTACCAGCGCTTTCTGGAAGCCCTTAAAACACGCGGCTTCGATGGCGAGATTGCCCCTGACTATGCCCACCGCACGGTGCTGGCAACCGACAACTCGATCTATCAGCGTCTGCCCCAGGCGGCGGTGTTTCCCCGCCATGCAGAAGACCTGGAGTGCCTGGCCAAACTGGCCGCTGAAGCGCCTTACCGCGAGGTGGTGTTAACGCCGCGAGGCGGCGGCACTGGTACCAACGGTCAGTCGCTTACCGATGGCATCGTGGTGGATATCTCCAGGCACATGAATCAGGTGCTGGATATTGATGTCGAGAACCGTCGGGTACGCGTTCAAGCAGGGGTGGTCAAGGATCAGTTGAATGCCGCCTTAAAGTCCCACGGGCTGTTTTTTGCCCCGGAGCTTTCGACCTCCAATCGAGCGACCATCGGCGGCATGATTTCGACCGATGCCAGCGGCCAGGGTAGCTGTGCTTACGGAAAAACCCGTGAC